>DATKCB010000197.1:0-4865 GCA_035513495.1 Planctomycetaceae bacterium
CGCGAAAACAGATTTTCGATCCCCGCCTCTCGCGCGGCTTCGAACAGATGCGTCTTCACGTGCGAACCGTACCCGAGAGCGGGGAGTTGATTTTCTGTCAGAATTTCTCCCAGCCGCTGGAAGTCCAGACCAGGAAATTCGAGATCGACGATCAGACCGCGGATTATCTCCGGGGAGCCGATCTGATCGAGACGATTGATCGGCTGCAATCGGTATCCGCAGGCGGAACAGTGTCCCTGGAGACGGCTCTGAAAGAAGAGGTCAACCGAGAGGAACTGGAGCGTGAGCGGATCGTCCATGGGGTTTCAGGCATTCGAGCGGTGAAAATGGATATGTTTCCAGGTTCCGTCCTGCCGCTGCCAGATTCGCGTTTCACTGAAGGCTTTTTCTTCGACCGTTCCGTTCGCTTCGGCAACCTGAACCAGTCGGACACAGGTGACGAGTGCGGTGTCTCCCAGCAATTGCACGCGGGGAGCGCTGATCGTCGATTGCCGCGATCGGCCGGCGCTGGGAAGTTCGAAGTAAAATTTGTGAAAGGGCATTCCCTCGACGAGATGACCGCTCGATTCGGGTTCGAAGGCGGTGAGCTGGGGGTCGCACAGCCGGGTGTACGTTTCCCAATCCTGTTCATCGATCGATGTGAGCAGTGCGCGCGTCAACTCGAGGAGATGTTGCTGTTCGCCGGTGTCGTTCGACATGCGTGCGGATCATTCGTCGAGTTTATCGAGGAAGTTCAAGAAGTTCTCGTCGTCTTCCGGCGCGACTTTCGGCTGTTTGAACTGATCGGGAGACTCGAGCCTGAATTCTTCACCCTCGGTATCGTCAGGGTCGAACGGTTCGTCATAGTGCGTTTCTTCGAGATGCCCGCCCGGTTTGAGCTTTTGGTTCGGATCGACTTCGAGTTCCATGTGTTCGAGAATTGACGACAGATCCTTTTCGTCGCCAATCGAGGAATCCTGATCAGGCTCGATCGCGTCCTCCTCCTCCCACGAAATACGCTCACCCTGCGAAGGGTCGTTCAACGAGACGAGTTTTTTGGGAACCGCCGGTTGCAATGGTCGCGAACCGCCCGCACCCGATTTCCGCACCTGGGTGTCGGCGGAAGAGGCGTCGTAGTGGACGATAAACCGCACGGGGCCGATCTCAAGAACTCCGCCCGGCGGAATCTCGGTTTCGATGTTCGCCTCCAGAAATTCGCCGTCCAGAATGGTGCCGTTGGAACTGGCCAGGTCGACAACCGCCACCCGATCATTTCTCACGATCAATTTACAATGCTTGCGAGAAACCTGTCCCGACGCCACGCGGAGGTTGCATTCGGTACTCCGGCCGATCAGGGCATCGGAGTGCAACACGACAGTTTTTACGTTAGCCTTCTCGTGCTGGATGGACAGGCGAACTTTCATGAAACCTTGTGAGTATGGAGTGAGGTCGAACATCCTTCCTTGGATCACAGAGCTTCCAGAATTTGTTAACATGATTATAAGCTCGCAGGGAGATTGAAACAACATAATCTTAGATCAAGATTCGAACATGCCAAAATCGAATCGGCCCGCAATCGGCTGAATTGACAGATTTGCCCCCTCTCCACACACTGACCAGCCATCAGTTCGCCAACAAATCAGAAATCGCCATCTCGACGGCTTACCTACGAGAATCCCCTATGCTGAAATCGCCCGCTCCGCTCTCCGAGCCAGATGTACGAAACGCGATCCGATCCCGGGTCCCGCAAGCGGATTTCGAGGGTCGAAAGGTGCTGTTGATCGTTCCCGATGCCACGCGAACGGCCCCGTTGCCCCTGCTGTTCGACACGCTGTATCGGCATCTCTCGCCGGTAACCGATAAAATCGATGTCATCGTTGCGCTCGGAACCCACCCGGCCATGTCCGACTGGCAGATCTGCCAATTGCTCGGAATCTCTCCCGAAGACAGGGCCGGGCGGTTGTCGAAGCTGTGTCTGTTCAATCACGAATGGAATAATCCAGCGGCTTTACGCGAACTGGGCAAATTTTCGACCCGCGAGACCGAAGAAATCACCGGCGGGCTGCTCTCGCTGGAAGTCCCTGTCGAAATCAATCGGCGGATCGACGATTACGACACGCTGCTGGTCCTGGGGCCGGTGTTCCCTCATGAGGTGGTCGGTTTTTCCGGCGGGAACAAATATTTCTTTCCCGGAATCGCCGGACCGCGATTGCTCAACTTTTTCCACTGGCTCGGTGCGCTGATCACCAATGTGGGAATCATCGGCGTCAAACGGACGCCCGTCCGCGACGTCGTCGATCGGGCAGCCGCGATGATTCCGAACGAGAAACGATGTCTGACGTTTGTCGTCAACGGCAAGGCTGAGATTTTCGATCTGTTCTACGGAACTCCCGAAGAAGCCTGGCAACAGGCCGCCGATCTCTCGTCGCAGGTGCATATCGTGCGCAAACCGAAACCGTTCCAGACGGTTCTCTCCTGCTCGCCGCCGATGTACGACGAAGTCTGGACTGCCGGAAAGTGCATGTACAAGCTCGAACCGGTCGTCGCCGACGGGGGCGAACTCATCATCTACGCTCCGCACCTGGCGGAAATCTCGCTCACGCACGGCGAGCACATCGAGAAGATCGGCTATCACTGCCGCGATTATTTCACACAGCAATGGGATCGATTCAAAGACGTCCCCTGGGGCGTGCTCGCGCATTCGACGCACGTTCGAGGAGGAGGCACCTTCATCAACGGAGTCGAACGCTGCCGAGTCAAAGTCACGCTCGCCTCGCAGATTCCCGCCGAGGTCTGCGAGCGGATCAATCTCGGTTACCGCGATCCGGACAGCATCGACGTCGAGTCGTACGCCGACCGCGAGGACGAAGGGATTCTGCTCGTCCGCAAAGCGGGGGAGATGCTATATCGACTGGAGGGAGAATGAACGGGATTGAAAGTGGAATGCGGAATACGGAAAGCGGGAAATTATGATTACCAGGATTACCGGTAAGCTCGTCGGACTCAGCGAGGCGGCGGCTCAGATCGAGGCGGGGCCGTTCGTGTCTGAGGTGCTCGTCCCCGAGTTCGTCCGCCGGCAGTTGCACGGACATCTCGACGGCAACGTCAGCCTGCAGACGATCGAGTTTCTCGAAGGGAATCCGCAACACGGACGCATGATCCCCCGGCTGATCGGGTTTCTCTCGTCGGCGGAAAAAGAATTTTTCGATCTGTTCTGTTCGGTCGACGGAGTCGGGGTTCGCAAGGCTCTGCGGGCGATGGTCCGGCCGGTCCGCGAAGTGGCCACCGCGATTGAAGAACAGGATCCGAAACAGCTCAGCACGCTTCCCGGCATCGGTCCCGCGATGGCCGAGCGGATCATCGCCAAACTCCGCCGCAAGATGGCGAAGTTCGCGTTGATGGTCGCTTCCGACATGCCGGGCGAACCGGAATCGCTCGACATCGCCGGCGAAACTTACGAAGCCCTCGTCGCGCTCGGACATTCTCCCACCCAGGCGAGAGAGAAACTCGAATCGGTCCTCGAAAGTGGAGCGAAGTTCAAATCGGTCGAAGAACTGCTGTCAGAAATCTACCGCCGCGAACGGCGTTGACCACGAAAGACGCGAAGCACACGAAAAGATTGGTGTGATTGCGGGTTTTCTGTGGAAATTCTGATGTTTAAGGGAGGATCATGGGACAAAGCGGGAGCTGATCTCGCTGCAAACTTTACGATCTCCGGAGGTGTCCACATGACTGCTCGAATCGTTGTCCTGCTTGCTGTGAATATTGTTCTACTCGCTCAGTCCGTTGTGGAATCTCAGGTTCCCGAGAAGCTGCAGAAGTGGCTCGGGCCGCAGACCTGGACTCGGGATGTCGAGGGTCCCATTCTGTCGCTGGGCAAGGCCGGGGATTTTGACGATACGCATATTTTTGCTCCGATGGTTGTGCGTGACGAGAAACAGTTTCGGCTCTACTACTGCGGGTCGCGGGGATTCGCGCACGATCTGGCTCCGAAGCGGATGCCCGACGAACGGGTTTTTCAGTTGGGGCTGGCGACGAGTACCGACGGCAAATCGTTCCAGCGGCATCAAGACAGCCCGGTGTTTGCGCTGGACGATCCCAAGCGGTCGGTGCTGACTCCGACGGTCCTCCGCAATGCGGACGGTTCGGTGTTGAAGGAAGACGGAAAGTTTCGGATGTGGTTCAGTGCGGGGACGCTGGGAGGAGGAGGTGCCGTCCAGTCGATTCACAAGACGACCAGTCCCGACGGCATCCACTGGTCGAAGCCGACGCCTCCGCAGATCGAACGCGCGTACGCTCCGACGGTGATCAAGGCCGACGATGGATATCACCTCTGGTACACGGTTCCGGGGAGTTATCCGTGGCTGATGAAACACGCCCGCAGCGACGACGGTCAAACGTGGACGATCGACGACGAGCCGGTGCTCAAGCTGACGCAGGAGTGGGAGCATTTTCTGCAGATCTATCCGAACGTGATGAAAATCGACGACGTCTACCTGATGTGGTACGCCAGCTACCTGACCGAAGACCGCCTCACGACCGCGATCGGCTTCGCGGTCAGCCTGGACGGGATCGCCTGGCACAAACACCCCCAAAACCCGATCCTCCGCCCGGAACCGTCGCACGAGTGGGAATCAAACTACGTCTCGAGCCAGACAGTGGTTCGATTGCCGGACGGGAGTTTTCGGATGTGGTATGCGGCGCGGAAGAAGCCGCCGTTTCAGAATCTGTATTTTGCGCTGGGGACGGTGAAGTGGGGCGGGTTGGTGGAGAATGATTAGCCTATGTAGACGATAGGAATCACCATGAACAATCGGCGTGACAAGAAACCTTCTACATTATCGTTGAGAACTCTCTCCACGATCAGTTTCTGGTGCGGTCTTTTC
>DATKCB010000198.1:0-7171 GCA_035513495.1 Planctomycetaceae bacterium
TATTGATGAGGTGGGCGTCGCGGTTTGACGTTCAGAACGACGATGCCGAAGACCTCGCCCAGGACGTGCTGCTGGTCGTGATGCGCGAGCTGCCCCGGTTTCAGCACAATCACAATCCGGGGGCGTTTCGCAACTGGTTGCGGACGATCCTCGTCAATCGGCTGCGGGATTTCTGGCGGTCGCGGAAGTATCGGCCGGCGGTCACCGGCGCGTCCGACTTTCAACAGCAACTCGACGAGTTTGCCGAAGAACGCAGCGGAGTCAGTCAGATCTGGAACCAGGAACACGACGAATTTGTAATGAAACAACTGATGGACCTGGTCGAACCGCAATTCGAGCCGCAAACCTGGCTGGCGTTCCGACGGCAGGTGATCGATGGAGTCCGGGCCGATGCGGTCGCCGGGGAATTGGGTCTGAAGTTGGGTGCTGTCTACATGGCCAAGTCCCGGGTACTCGGTGCGTTGCGGCGTGAATCCACCGGATTGGTCGATCTGTAGAATTGTCAGTCCTACCCATAAATCATTTTGTGAGATATGTTTATAGAAGATCGCAGAAGATATTTTCGAAATTCCTGTGAGGAATTCACCCGCGATGCACTTTCCCTTCAGACGAGAGCATTTTGACGGTGAAAACCTCAGTCGGGAGAACCTGCGATGAGCGATCAGATATTCAACCATCCGCAACGCGAACAGTTGCTGGAGTACGGACTGGGAAAACTCGATCCCGACAAGTCGGACCTGATCGAATCGCATCTCGCGGAGTGCGATCAGTGCGGCGAAACGCTGCTCAATCTTCAAGACGACACGTTCGTCAATCTGCTTCGCCGGTCGGATGCGATCGAAACTCCGACGGAGAATTCGGAACGAGATCGGGGAGTAGTCCCGCCACAAGTATCGGTGATGGGAGCCACGTTTGTCGAAAAGCCCGCTCCGTCAAAGGGTGAACTGGATTTACCCGCATCGCTGGCCGACCATCCGCGTTATCGGATTGTCGACTTGCTCGGCAAAGGCGGGATGGGGGATGTTTATCAAGCCGAGCACATCGTCATGAACCGGCCCGTCGCGCTGAAGATCATCAACCGCGAACTGGTCAAAAAGTCGCAGGCCGTCGAGCGGTTCCGCCGGGAAGTTCACGCGGCGGCCCGGCTGTCGCATCCGAACATTGTCACGGCTCACGACGCCGAACAGGCGGGGGATTTGCACTTTCTGGTGATGGAATTCGTCGACGGGATCGATCTGTCGCGGCTGGTCAAAGAGCGCGGGGCCTTGCCGGTACACGAGGCTTGCGACTATGCCCGGCAGGCAGCCTTGGGAATGCAGCATGCACACGAACAGGGAATGGTCCACCGGGACATCAAGCCGCACAACCTGATGGTGACCGCTGACGGCACTGTGAAGATTCTCGATTTCGGACTGGCGGGATTCGCCACCGAATCCGCCCTGATGGAAGCGGAAGAGTCTGAGGGAGCGGGATCGGATTCGATTCCCCTTCACCTGACGACCGTCGGCAGCGTGATGGGAACACCCGACTACATCGCACCGGAACAGGCCCGCGACGCTCACTCGGCCGATATTCGTGCAGACATCTACAGCTTGGGTTGCACGTTGTATTTTCTGCTAACCGGACAACCGCCGCACAACGCAACGACCGTCATCGAGAAATTACGGGCACACGCCGAGCACGAACCGCCGGCAATTGAATTGATCCGGGTCGATGTCCCCGACGAACTGGCGGAAGTCATCCGCCGGATGATGGCGAAGGATCCTGTCGAGCGATTTCAGACACCGCAAGAAGTCGCGGATGCGTTAGATCGCGTCTCAGCTCAACTGCGGTCGATCTCTGGGACTCACCCTCCGCAAGATTTCACTGTCGACCGGCCGACAGACGCGCCGGAACATTGGCAAAACATCAAATCGCTGGCTGATATATTGCTGAGCGTCGCGTTCCTCAACATGGTCTGGATTGCGATCGTCTTCTCCAATGTTTATTTCAATCTCGGCGGTTTCACACTTTCTCCGTTCTGGGAGAGGCTCGGTGCACCGCTCTTCTACACCAGTCTGGTCGGACTCCCGCTGTCGTTGATGCTCGGATTCGGAGCGTGGCGGATGCGGCGATTCCAATCGTACGGCTGGTCGATGGCCGCGGCGATTCTGGCGATGATTCCTGTGACGCCTGTCAACATTGTGCTGGGATTAATCTGCGGACCGTGGGCCATGGTGTTACTCTTCAGGCCGGAAGTAAAACGGATGTTCGTAGCACGTGACGAGAGTCAGGACACGGGAACCTCTCTCGTCCAACGATCGCGATCGACCGCACCCGGCTCAGTTCACTCCGGGGCGGGTCGCATTCCCCGGTGGGTCGTCGGGGTTGGCTTCTTTAGTTTCGCGTGCATGCTGGCCGGTATCTTCTACATCCAGATTGGAACGACGACGCTCAAATTCGAAGTTCTCGATCCCGACATCCAGGTCCGTTTCGCCGGCGAGTCGGTGGTTTTCCAGGACCGCAATGGAGCCGATTCGATTTTCACCGTCAAGCCGGGCACCACGCAGGAGTTCGTCGTCGAGCAGAACGGAGCCGTCGTCGAAACCGATTCGCTGGTCCTCAACCGCGGGGACCGGGTTGTGCTGAAGATCGATGTGGTGGAGGGAGAGATTCGGATCACGCCAAGCAAACCGAAGTTGAATGTCGATCGCACACCTCATGCTGGACAAGATGTTAAAGAAGAAACAGAACACCCGTCGATCGCAACTGTCGCTTCACCGAAAACCCGCGAACAATTCGAAGCGATGATCGCAGCCACCCGCGCCGCGGAGACCGACGAAGAATTGCAGGGGGTGGTCGCGGGATATACCCCGATGCTGTCTCTGCTTTCGCAAGACGCGGGAGGCGACCTGATCGAACTGCTCGCCGAATTGCCCGATGAGATGCATGAAGCTCTGCTGCTCGATGGCTATCTCAAATGGAAAGCCGACGAACTCGACGAGAAACGGAAACGAGTCATGCTCGACATGTTCGCTGCCGTGCTTTCCCAGGCTCCCAATACCGAGAACACCCGAAAGAAACTCGAGCAGCTCGACGCTTATGCGAACGTCAGCGACGTGGGGTTCGCCGTCATCGGTCTGCCGGAGTCGGATTCGCAGGTGCTCGTCTGGTATTTCCTGCGCCGCGATGTGAAGTTTCCCACCGTCCTGATGCTCTCGGGGAGCACCTCCACCGCTCTGCAAGAAGCGCTCAAACCCGACAACCATCAGGAGATCAGAAAGCGGACAGCAACACTGATCGAGAAACAATACTCGGACCTTCCTCCCGCTCCCGCCGCGCTTCCCCAGACCGTCGCCGAACTGAAAGCGCTGATCGAGAACATTCCTCGGGAAGGTTCGGACGAGGAATGGAAGACCTTTCTCGGTCAGAACGCCCCTCCGATTGAAGATTTCCCCGTGGAATTCCTGCGGAATCCGTTGCAATTGATCGCCGGATTGCCCGCAGCAACCCGGCAGGAACTGCTCGATCGCGGCTATCTGAAATGGCGGCTCAGTGAGCTGGATGAGGAACGCCGGGAATTGAATCGAGAGTTGATCAAAGAATTGCTGGAATCCGCAATGAAATCGTCCGGTCTGGACGATCAGACGATCGAGAAGATAATCGAAAGACGGCAGGCCTCAGGGGACGTCGGCTTCGTTGTGGCGACTGTTCCCACGACGAATTCACAAATCATTGTCTGGTACATGCAGAATCCGGATTCGCCGCCGATACCGATTCCGATGATGGTGCCAATCTTGGGAGTGAAAGCCGAATTTAAGGATCAAGCGCTTTCAAAATCGGTTTACAGGCAGATCAGTGGCGTGGACGAGAAACCATACACCGAACTCCCGCCGGTACCGCTGGCGTCTCGCGAAATCCGCGAATCGCTGCGGGCGCTCTTAAACAACCTTCCGGAAGGTGAGGTTTCCGACGAAGTGTGGATCGAGTATCTGTCCGAGTACTCGCCGTTCATGGCGGACCCGAAAGCTCCGCAACCTCTCACCCGCAATCTCATCCGGCTTCTCGACAGTTTGCCGAAGGATTCGATCGACACTTTGCTCGAGCAGGGATTCGTGAAATGGCCCCACTCCAAACTCGACAAAACCCGGCAGGAGGGAATTCGTGCGATCATGCAAGGCGTGATGTCGGCGGTTCCCCCCGAACACCGGGGCGAGAAAGTCGCCGACTTGATTCTCTCTTCATTGGTGACGGCCGATGTCGGGTTCGCCGTCTTGAAGCTTCCGGACTCCGAGAAACAGTTCGTGGCCTTCTTCGCGCAGATGCCGACGGCGTTTGGTCCGACGATTCTGCCGGTATTGGGAGATCTGTCGGATACCGAATTCAAGGAGATCAACTCGCCCGCCGTTCAAAAGCAGATCGAAAATATCGTCAAGCAACTCGACAGCAGTCTGCCTGCTTCAACGCTGACCACGGGATTTGTTCCTCAATCGACCATCGAACCCGAAACACGACGGGCGTTTCACGAACTCATCGTCGCCGCCCGAGCGGCCTCGACGGACGAAGAGTGGGTACAGGTCCTGGCAAAGCACGCTCCGATGTTGGCGTTGACCGAGGAGAGCGAGACGGAGCAATTCGGGAAGGTGGAGATGGCGCTGATGAGCGAAGGGGGCCGCATCTTGATTGAACTGCTCGCGGGACTCCCCGACACCGTACACAACGATCTGTTGCAGGCCAGTTATCTGAAGTGGAGCTTCAAGGAACTCGATAAGCCGCGTCGAGAGGCAATGCAAGCTGCTTTGACGAAGGTCCTCTCTGCGTCAGACAAGATGGGCTTCCCGGCCGGTCTGACAGATCGCGTGCCGGACATGCTCGCTTCAGGCGACGTCGGGTTTGCAGTCGCCGAGACTCCTGAGGGAGAGACACTGTTGTGGTATCTCCTCCTGCCGGAGGTTCCGATCCCGATCCTGTTTCCGCTCTTTGGAACGCCCCAACAGGGTGAAGCGAACGGCGTGTCCCTGACGAAATCGGTTTTCAAGCAGATTGGGGACCTGGAGAACAAACCGTATAGCGACCTGCCGGAGAACGTGGGGTCAGAGACGAGTGTGAAAGACAACGAACCGGTTGAGATGCCGTGACGATCGAAGCCCGCGCGTTGCGATCCCCCGATTGCTTGCGCAATTGGGCTTTGAGACTTCTCACGCAAGGATCGAAAGAATCTCGTCCTTGAGCGCTGCGTTCACCGAGAATCCGTGACCGGAGTAAATCGATTCGACCCCTTTCCAGTCGAGCCATGCTCCGCCGGCTTCGCGGATGATCGGGACGAGGGCGGCGGCGTCCCAGGCGCTGAGTTCGGGGTCGATCATCACGTCTGCGCGGCCGGTCGCGACGAGGACGTGTCCGTAACAGTCCCCCCAGCCGCGGGACATGCAGCAGGTGCTCATCAGTTTTTCGAGCACTTCGGGGCGGCCGATTTTTTTGAAGCGTTGCGGTTCCGTAAAACAGAAGACCGCTTTCGCGAGATCGTCGGTGTTCGAAACGTGCGTCTGGCGCGGTTCGGCGTCGCCGATCTGCCACCAGGTGCCGGTCCCTTCGGCAGCGTAGACGACTTCGTCGAGCGCGGGAAACCGGGCGACTCCGATGACGAGGCGTCCTTCGTATTCGACACCGATCAGCGTGCCGAACAGCGGGACTCCGTGGACGAAGGGTTTGGTTCCGTCAACGGGATCGAGGATCCAGCGATATCCGTTTTTGGATTCTGTCGTGCCGAATTCTTCGCCCAGAATGCCGTCCTCGGGGAACGAGTCGGCGAGCCGCTCGCGAATCAGCAGTTCGGCCCCTTTGTCCGCCGCTGTGACGGGGGAGGCGTCTTTCTTCAGATCGACGCTGAGGTTGGCGTTCTGATAGTAGGTCAGGATCAAAGTTTGTGCCTCGCGGGCGACGGAGATCGCGAAATCGAGGCGGTTTTTGAGTTGAGCGGAGTCCATATCGAGTCCCGGAAACGGGGGAAAGCGTGATGATTGTCCGCACTCTACCGCTATCGAGACCGGTTTTCCATGCAGCCGCAAGAAAAGCGTTTCGCCGCGAAAAGCACAAAAATACGCGAAGAGATTGAAGGGGAGCGGAAGGTTTCGCAGCGGGATGTTGTTCAGGGAAGGTTTTGACTTTTCATACTTTTCGCACATTTCCCACTTTTCGTACTCACGCGCCTCCCGTCACTTTCCACCTTAAACTCTTCCACCTTTCACCCCCTACCAGTCCCCCGCGCTGCCGTCGGGATAAAACACCTGCTGCGGGAGTTCCTGCTGAAACGGGTGTTTGCGGATTTCTGCCTCGTTGAGTTCGATTCCCAATCCCGGTTTTTCGTTGGGGCGGACGCGGCGTCCCTGGGGTTCGACGGTGAAGCCTTCGGTGACGATGTCGTTGCGATAGGGGACGTCTTCGTGGACCGTCTCACAGATGATGTAGCCCGGCTGCGAAAAGCCGAACTCGAGCGACGCGGCGGTGCTGACGGGGCCTTGCGGATTGTGCGGTGCGAGAGCGATTCCATACGCGTCAGCGAGGGCGGCGATTTTTCGGGCGGCGGTGAAACCTCCGCAATGGGTGATGTCGAGCTGACAGATCTCGCAGCCGCGGACGGCGAACAGATCGCGAAACGACTGGAGCGACGTCATTCGCTCACCGGTCGCGACGGGTGTGTTGAGCGCAGCGTTGATCGTCGCGAGTCCGTCGAGATGTTCGGGCCAGCAAGGCTCTTCGAAGAAATAGAGTCCGTAGGGATCCAGCGCCTGTCCGAATTGGAGTCCCATCGCGGGCGAGGGACGCGCGTGGCAGTCGACCATGATGTCGATCTCGTCGCCGACCGCGTCCCGCATCGCCGCCACCGCCGCTTCGGCGAGTCTGATCGGGCGCAACCCTTCGATCGGCATCGTGGGCGGGACGGCCATGCTCTTGAACGCAGTAAATCCGTCGTCGACGGCTTGGGCGGCGAGGTCGCCGAACTTGCGGGCGTCTTCGACAGAGGTCTCGTAGAAGTCTTCCATGTTCCCGCCGCCGAGGTGGCAGTAGGTGCGAATCCAATCGCGGACCGGACCGCCCCACAACTGCGAACAGGGGACGCCCGCGATTTTTCCCGCGATGTCCCACAGCGCGATGTCGATGCCCGAGATCGCCGACGAGCGAACGACTCCGT
>DATKCB010000199.1:0-2794 GCA_035513495.1 Planctomycetaceae bacterium
TGTGCCTCACCCCCAGCACATTGACAACGTTGAGTCCGTATCCGCGAGAGTGATATTCCAGCGTCACTCCATTATTCCCGATCGGATTTTCCTCGTCGGGTTCACCCAGAAGCTTTTTCACTTCGTCCGCCAGCATCCCGAACTTCACGGGACCGAGTCCGACGTTCGGAGTCAGAACGGGCTTTTGAATCTCATCATCTTCATTCGGAGGAGAGAGCTTTGCCGTTCCGTAACTTTGTACTTTGTATCCCTCTGGAGGATCGAACGAAAACAGCTTTTGATCGAGCGGTGCGTCGAAGACAAACTGATCCATCACGACCTGCGCCGAGATCTCTTGATCGTCCTCTTTGTATCTGCGGTGTTCCTCGATTCGGACCGGCAATTTGCTCTCCGGATCGACCCAGACGCTGAGTTCGATCGCCAGCTTCTCCTCGGACCACGGATGCGCCACTTCGTGTTGGACAAGAAAGCCGGGGCATTGCTTGCCGTCGAGCGATTTCGCCGGCAGATTGCTCACCGCTCGCGCTTGGATGCCGCGAAGAAAGTCATACAGATTCATCTTTTGCATCTCAGCCGTGATCTGCCCCATTCCTTCGAACAATGTCACCTGCTTCTTCTCGGGATCCACATACAGAGAGCGTCTCTCGCCGATGTCGAGCAGCGAATAGGCTCCATTTGCCTTATCGAACCGGACAGTGCTGGGGGCCAGCAGCGAGATCTTTTCTGTTTCGGTCTGCTCCTCCCGTGAGTCGGTGCCATTGGTGATGGTCGTCTCTCGGTAGGTCAGGGTTTTGGTTTTTTCGACACGCTCCTGCACTTCGGCAAACGACACGTTGGCCCCCGCCTCGCTGGGTTGCCAGATTACAGCAAATGTGACGAGCATCACCACGGCAGCCAGAGAGACGGCAATTCGCACAAGCATCGGAGTTCTCCTCAACAGGGAACGGTGTTCGACAACCCGCGCGGGGAGTTCGACGTTGAAGGCGGGGATCGGCGGCACGGTCCGGTGAAACATCTCCGACAGTTCCCGTTCGAACTCGCCGTCGATCTCCAACGTGATTGGATCGTGGTTGTCGGCAGGTTTACGATCAGACATGACGATCAAGCTCCTTGGTCGATTCGGTCAGCAGCGTTTTCAAACGAGAAATCAAACGAGCGTAGTGCGACTTCACTGTGCTTGCCGGACGGTCGAGAGTCTCTCCGATCTCGCTGAACGACAGCCCTTCATCGAACTTCAACGACAGCAACGCCCGCTCCTCGGGGAGTAAGGTTTCCAATGCCGTTCGGAGACGGTTCGCTTCCTCGGCGGCTCCCGCCTCACGTTCTGGATCGGATCCGGATCCCGCGACTTCCATCGGCAATACGGAGGCCGACCTCACACGCCGACTGCGAATCAGTGAATCAGCCGCATTGACCGTACACTGACGGATCCACCCGCCGAATCGTTGCGGATCAGGCAGCGAGTCCGGACGTTCGAGGAATCGCAGGAACACCGTCTGACGCACCTCTTCCGCATCGTTCGGATTCCCCAGCACCCGCCACGCAATCCGATACACAGATTCCTGCCACCGTTCGATCAATTCGCGCCGGCCCGTGAGATCTCCCGCTCGGATTCGCGCGACGAGTTGTTCATCCGAAAGAGAGGTCATCCGGTCTCCTGGTCGCAGGGTTGGCCGCTTCCGAGCGATCAAAAACGACCGCTCCGCACTCATCAAGATGACGCTCCAGCAACGCAAACGGACGACAGATTTCGGGAGAATTTCAGAAAAGGACCGTTTTTTATCAGAATTCGACCGGATCGGCCTGAATCAGCGAAGCCACCGGCTACAATCGATCGAACAGAATCCAGGTGTTCCCGGACGATCTTCCGATCAAAGGTCAATCTCATGACTCGCATCGTTCTACTTCTCTGTTTCACGATCTGTGCACCTGCAATCCTCTTCGCCGAAAATCCCGCGCCCTTGAAAATCCGCTGTCTCGAAACCGACGACGCCATCGTCGTCAAGCTCGGAGACAAACCCGTCCTCCAATACAACAAAACCACGCGCGAGTCGCCCGAAGGGATCGATCCCGTCTACCGCCGCGGCGGACACATCCACCCCGTCTACACACCCGACGGCAAAGAACTGACCGGCGACTTTCCCGCCGATCATCCGCACCAGCACGGACTTTTTTCCGCCTGGCGAATCGTCGAATTCGAAGGCCGCGAGATCAGCTTCTGGGACCAACTCTCCCAGACCGGCCGCGTCTCCCATGCCAAAGTGATCTCGACAGATGACGGAACCGCCTCCGGAAAATTCGTCGTCGAACTGCTCCTCGAAGACCTCACCGCCCCCGCCGGACCGAAACCGGTCCTGCGCGAAACCTGGACCGTCGAAGTCTTCAACCGGGGGGACGAGGCGTACGTGTTCGATATCCACACCGAACAGCGCTGTGCCGGCCCGTCTCCCGTGACGATCCCCAAGTACCATTACGGAGGAATGGCCATCCGCGGCAACGATCAATGGTTCACCGAGCACGCTCAGGCCGCGTATGCAGCCTGGGAACAGAAACGGAAACTCCAACCCGAAACTCCCCGCCCGCCGCTCGACGTCATGCGGCATGATTTCCTCACCAGCGAAGGGAAGCACCAGTACGACGGCAACCACACCCGCCCCCGCTGGGTCGATCTCTTCGGACCGATCGACGGCAAACCCGCAGGCATCGCGATCCTCTGTCACCCCGATAATTTCAGAGCACCCCAGCATGTCCGCCTGCACCCGAGCAAACCGTACTTCTGTTTTTCACCGATGGT
>DATKCB010000200.1:0-2966 GCA_035513495.1 Planctomycetaceae bacterium
ACTATTTCGGATTCGGCTCGCAGGTCGTCGCGGGAAAAACGGGATTCGCGATGCAGAACCGGGGAGCCCTGTTCGCCCTCGACGATACCCACCTCAACCGTCTCGAACCGCACAAGCGCCCGTTCCACACGATCATCCCCGGGTTCGTCACGAAAGACGGCAAGCCGTGGTTCTCGTTCGGAGTGATGGGAGGCGACATGCAACCGCAAGGCCACGTGCAGGTGCTCGTCAACCTGATCGACTTCAAGCTGAACGTCCAAATGGCGGGAGACGCCGCCCGCGTCCGCCACGACGGCTCCCCCACCCCGACCGGCCTGTCGCAAGAAGAACATGGAGGAATCCTGCTCGTCGAATCGGGCATCCCGGAAACCACCGTCGAACAACTCCAGCAAAGAGGCCACCAGATCCGCCCCACCGACGGTGGCTACGGCGGCTATCAAGGAATTCTGATCGACCACGAACACGGCGTCCTGCGCGGCGCGACGGAATCGCGCAAGGACGGAGCGGCGGTCGGGTATTGATCGCAATCGTAGCGTAGGTTTTCAGCCTGCGTTGAAGCACGCGCGATCAAAGAACTGCGTCCCCCTTCGAACCCCCGTTCAGATCCTGATGCCGCAGCAGAAGGTAGAGTACCTTCTTTCCGAATTCTTCGACGGAAGTGCTGGAGGAGTTCGAGAGGATCACGACACCTACCTCTCGATCGGGAATCATCGCGAGATAGCTCCGCGAACCGCCGGCACCGCCGTTGTGCCAGACAATATCGAGTGCGTTTTCGGAGTCGGTGAACCAGCCGAGTCCGATCGCCCGGGCGGGTGCGTCGGTGGGACGGCGCTTGCGGGTTGCCAGTTGCATCGCCTCGGATAGGGGATTCTGTTCATCCCAATGAGCCTGCACATACAACAGCATGTCGTGAGGCGTCGACAGGAACGAGCCGGCACCAGCGAGCGTCGTGTCTTCCCAGACTTCCACTGCCTGCCCCCCGTCGTGGGGCTTGGCCAGCCGCGATTTCAAATTCTCGTCGAGCGTCATCCGTGTGCTGTGCATGCTCAGCGGATCGCAGATCCGAGCGATCACGAGATCCTCGTAATCCATGCTCGTTTCGAGCGACAGAATGTGTCCGAGGAGACCAAATCCGAGATTCGAATACGCGTAGCTCTTGCCGATGGGAGCTTCGATCTTGACCATCCCCAGCCCTTCATACATTTCCTCGACCGTGAAATCTGCATAGGGGTTCAACGGATTCGTCGGATGGAAGTTTTCTGTGAGACTCGGCAGACCCGAGGACTGCGAGGCCAGGTCGATGAGTTGAATGCCGCGATCTCCATATTTCGGAGTCCGGACTTTCTTCGGGAGATACTGTTCGATCGGATCGGTCAGTGCGAGCTCGCCTTTCAGCGACATGTCGGCCAGTACCAGCGCCGTGAATGTCTTTCCAGCAGAGGCCAACTCGAACAGCGTATTTTCATCCGGCGTTGTCCCATCTTGGCGGGTGAGTCCGTATCCGTACACTTCCGATTCACGGCCGACGATGACCCCCACAGCGATTCCGCCGTGGTCGGGCAGATACTGACGGGCCAACGTGTCGATGTGGCGTCCGATCTCACTCCCGGAGAGTTGGTCCTGCTGAATCTTGAGATCGGCGAGCGGATCGAGAGCCTCCTCGTTGACCACAGTGTTGAAAGCCCACCAGAAAAGACCGGTCAGCACCACGCCGACGACGAAGCCAAAGAGAATTCCCAGGAACATTCCCATGAATCGAATCCTCCGAGGTTTTTGTTCAGATTGAGTGTCTGCCATGCTGAAATCTCCCCACCATCGTTTCGAGTGAATTCAGGGCTTCACAGTCAACTGGCGCAAAATTCTCAATAACATCACGCTCCTTGACAAACTTTCTCGACGGATGGCTGGGGCGTGATTGGTCAATCGATTTAGAGAAAACCAGTTTCAGAAGCATGATCGCAATTCCCCAATCCGTGTCGAGTTCTGGACGCTTGAAAGTGATTCGCTCGAAATGGTTTGTTCTCGATCACGAGCAACGCAGTTTCCCAGCCACTCGGCGAAGCGTAGCGTAGGCTTTCAACCTGCGTTGAATCACGCGCGAATCAAAGAAATACGTCCCCTTTGGAAACCCGGTCGAAGCGATCCCCGATAACGATCTCGAAGCAGGTGTCGGTCTCCTGTTGACAGAACGAGCTCGATTGGTTGAGAATGAAAAGATGCCTCGAATCTCCGAGTTTTATGGAATCGCAATTTACATGTATTATCGAGATCATGCTCCGCCTCACTTTCACGCGATCTATGGAGAAAGTGAGGCAGAAATTGAAATCGAAACAGGAGAAGTGATTGCCGGGAACCTGCCCCGCCGAGCCGCGACACTGGTCAAAGACTGGGCAATTTCCCATCAAAAAGAATTGCGGGCGAATTGGGAACTGGCTCGACAATCCCAGCCTCTGAATCCGATCGAACCTCTGGACTGAAGACGAAGACATGATTTTACGGATCGCCAACGCCGAAGTCTCCGGTCCGCACAAACTGAAACTGTCATTCAGCGATGGGACCATCAAGACAGTGGATGTCAGGCCACTTTTAGAAGGACCGGTGTTCGAACCACTCAGGAACCCCGACTACTTTTCGAAAGCCAGCCTGGATCACATCTGCGGAACCGTGGTCTGGCCGAATGGAGCAGATTTCGCTCCGGAAGCGCTGTACGAGTTGACTCCGGAAGATCAGACGACATCGATCAGTGCCAGCTAGTGGCCACCAGGGGGACCGTGCTGTGATCTCCCGCTGCTCCCTCAATGCTTAAGATGCTCAACGGCGACTTGAGATGCTCAACGGCGGGTGTCCGCAAGTTTTTCGGTTCGCAGAGCGGTGATTTGATTCCGACGCACTCGCTCGCTCCAGCCCTCGTATCAGACCGCGCAACCCCCCTCCCATCCCGCTTTCTCTTTCCAACGCACGAGTTC
>DATKCB010000201.1:0-3574 GCA_035513495.1 Planctomycetaceae bacterium
CAGGGTTTGTGGCAGAAGACCCCCTCGCCCGATGTCCCCACCAGCCGCCACGAGGGAGCGGCGGGGTGTTTTTCCATGCGGAGATGATATCCCGACGGTGCCATGTAGACCTGTCCGGGCAACAGCGGGATCGTGTGCGTCTGGCCGTCGCGTTCCCAGCGAATGCTCTGCTCGACCAGGCTGGCGAACGCATCTTCGGGCAGGTAGATCAGATCCGGAAACTGCCGGTCGATTCCGTAACCTTCCGGCCGAACTTCAATCAGCTCCGGATACTCCTTCACGATGTTGGCAAACGTCTGCCCGTTGTACCGCACGCTGTTGATCTGAACGTCGTCGCCGAGGTTGTGGCTCGGATACGTCAGCGCTCCCCCCGCATGTTCTTCCTCGGATCCTCCATACAGGTTGGTGGCGTAGCTGATCTGCGTCTTCACTTCTTTTTTGCAGTAACCGAAATAGTTGTCGGCGATCAACGTCACGACGACACCGGCGTCGGTCCGGCAGGTGACCTTGAACGCGGATCCGTCGTTGTAGAGTTCGTCTTCCGACTCCCAGCACATGCAGTCCCGTTTCTGACGTTCGGTCGCTTCGCTGACATGCGGAAGTCCGAGATCTTTCTTTTTCAACTCCACGAGCTGCGGTGCGAGAATGACTGCGCCGGAATGTCCCGTCCAGTGCTCGACGTCCAACCCGGCGTCGTTTTCCGGAATGTCGGGATCCCCCGCGTTGCCGAAGATCGACTCGACGAAATCGAGATTGCTGACGAACCGTCCCGGAGCGAAGAATCGGACTTCCATCCGCTTCTCGGAACTGATCCCCGGAACCGCCGGGCAGACCAGCGGCCGCAGCAGCAACGAAACCCAGCTATAGGCTTTCACATCGCAATGGACGGTAAAGGGAAGCTCGAGATAATCCTGGGGAGGCGACATCGCGGCCTGAAACAGCTTGACGAACGCCGCGCGCGGAACCGCGCGTTTGTCTCCGGCAATCGGCAGCCCCCCTTCGACCACGTGAAACGTTCCGACGGTGGTTCGCCGGTCGTGTTTGGGATTGTGCAGAACTCCGTTCCTGGCTCGATACGACTGCACTTCATCGCTGAGATATTCGTGACCGTAGGCGGGAAGCGAGAGTTCCCGAGCGAGTCCGTGGTAGTCGAGAATGAAGGTCCGCCCCGGCAACCTCATCGATCCCGGTTCGGCGACGTCCGCAAAGTGTGAGGTGAGAAACGATTCGATCCGTGCGTCGGCAGGACACCGGTGGTCGAGCAGCAGGCGATTTTTCTGCTGGAAATTTTTGAGCAGACCGCGGGAGACATCCGCGAACGATTGCTCTTCCGCTGCCATTGCCGTGGGCAACCCGCGGGCAATCAGTTGCAGGTTGATATACCTGAGCAACGTCTCGCGATTGGCCGACTCTTCCTCGGGCGTCTCCGCGCGTGGAAGACCCAGAGAGTTTCGCTTCTGATCCTCGAAACCTCCGCGAGACAGAACGGTATCGTCGGACGTCATTCCAATTACGATGGTCATTGATGGCTTTTCTCTCGTTGTTTCAATCCCGCAGAACGTCATCCCCGCGACGCCGGCGAATCGTTGCAAGTCATGTGCCCTAAGGCACTTGCCGCGACGAGAGCCGACCGCAAACTTACCGTCCGGGGAAGTTCGAGGCGATGGTTGCACAGCATTCTAACAAACTCCGCGGTAATCGTCATTCGCACGAACGACGCGACGCCGATCTGGTCCGAATTACAGATACAGAACTAAAGAATACCGGGGACGAAACCGACAACAGGGGGAATCATCCGAACGATTTCGGACATCTGGTGTATCCGCAGGTGATTGTAAAGTCTTTGGATTTCGAGGAGTGAATTAATTCAAATATTTTCACCGAAGTGAGACGAAGAATTCACTTGGCAAGCTTGAGATCAATCGAGTATCATGAACGGCTGAGCATCGACCAGAAAGATGCGAAGATGCTCGGCCTGCTGTCGCAAGAGATAAGATGGTTCTCGATTCATTCCATCAATTCTCGAACATGATAGGTGATGAATCATGCACAATTCTGTCTCGACTCTGATCGGAAAGGGATTGTACGACTACGCATTCGCGGCTCGGATCGTCGGTGTCAAAACCCGTCGGCTCAAGCGCTGGATTGGAATCTCGGACAATTCCAGTCCGGTTTTTTCGAGTGATTCCCCAGTCTCGGAAACAGTCACTTTCATGGAACTGATGGAGTTGATGTTTATCGGAATGTTCCGCAAGGAAGGTGTCCCATTGCAGACGATCCGACAGGCCGCGATCGCCGCTTCGATAAAATTCAAAACACATCATCCTTTCGCTGTGAAACGATTCGATACCGACGGAAAAGCAATTTTTGCGACCTTGCGCAAAAAAGAAACCGACCGTGAGGTTCTCGAAGATCTCGCCAGCGGTCAACTTGTTTTCGAAACGATCATCAAGCCTTTTTTTCACAAAATTGAGTATGAGTCAACCGAAGTAGACGATGCTCTCAGATACTGGCCGTTCAATCGCAATGGCCGAGTGGTGCTCGACCCGAGTCGAAGACTGGGCCAGCCGATCGACGCGGAGACAGGGGTTCCCACGAGCGCTCTCGCGGAGGCCGTCGAAGCAACCGGCACTCGGGATGTGGCCCAGGTTGCCAAATGGTTTGATGTCCCCACAAGTGCGGTGCTCGCCGCCGTCGAATTCGAAAGATCTTTGACAATTTGAAATTCTTCTTCGACAACAACATCTCACCCCGTTTTGCCGCGATGCTTCGCGCGCTCGGCGTGGATTCCGTTGCTCTCCGCGAAGAATTCCCCGAAAACATCAGTGACGAAAAGTTGTTCCGTGCGATCGGTGGACGAGATCTGATCTTCGTCACGGGCGATCGTCGAATCAAAACTCGGCAAATCGAAACGCAAGCCCTGCGCATCGCTAAGGTGACGAGCCTGTTTCTCGGTCCGTTCTGGGGCAAACTCAATTTCTGGCAACAGGCCGCATGGCTCGTCACAGCCTGGCCGGGGATTGAAGGCTTCTTCACACCAGTGGCGAAAGGCACGTGCGCTGAAATCAGCCGGAACCGCCGGATCGATCCCTTTCAGCTTTGATAACTCGGAAACGGTCGGATCTGACCGAGATGCAATTCGAAGCGAGTGTTGTGTCGAGTCAACGATCTTGCAATTCATCAAACAGTTTGACGTTTTCGGGAATTTCGGACTGACCAAATTTCCAACAATAAGAAAACGTGTCAGCAAACAAACGATTCTCATTCACCGATTCGACAACCCGAGGGAAAATCAGGTCGAAATGGAACTCGAGCAGATGCTCCAGTAGAACGGTTCCAATCGCGTTTCGGAGATCGTCCTGCGGGTGACGTCCCCAGATCTTCACGAACTCCCAGATCGGTTCCGGATCCGTCTCTACAAACTGTCCAATCGCAATGATCGACTGCCAACGAGGATCTGTACCCGATTTCTGGGGAACACCTGGAAGTATCTCGTTTGCTTTCTCAATGAACGACTGTACGGACTGCTCGAATTTTGCCATTTGATTCACGACTCACACCGTCTCATGAAACC
>DATKCB010000202.1:0-3382 GCA_035513495.1 Planctomycetaceae bacterium
GCGTTCCACACGGGATCGGCGAATGTCAACGCGAGCATCGGATGAAAAGTTTTCAGTATTCAGTTTTCAGTGTTCAGTTTCGCTTCTGAATGCTGGGGGCTGATGACTGAAAACTGAACACTGCAAACTGAACACTACCAACTTTCCGAAGGAACCAACTCATGCAAGGACAATCACTTTCGGCGCTGGTCGAATCGCTGGGGCCGGAAGGCTTCTATCACAAAATCTGCGGGTTGCTCAACGAAGGGCAAATCTCGGTGGACGATTTCAGCTACTACGAACTGGCCGACGCCTGCGGAGTGCTGCCGCGACTGCGCAGTCTGCAGGAATCGATCGATCCGCAGGCCGGTGTCGCGACGTTGTTACGAGAGGCAAATCCCGGAGTCGGGACGAATCTGTTTCAGGTCGTGACCGGTGAACTGATCGGCCGCAAGGTGATCGAAGGTTACGAGGACGACTCGGGCTTCATCGGCAACAAACTCGTCTCGGTCATGTCGAGCCGCGTGCGCAATCAGAAAATCGCCGGGTTCAAGGCCCTGGCCGGTCCGTCGGACGTGGCGGAAGGGCATCCCTACGAGGAATCGACCTTCGAAGAAAAATACGTCACGACCGAGGAATCGAAGAAGGGGCGGATCCTGTCGATCAACGAAGAACTGATCGCGTTCGACATGACGGGCGAGATCAACCGCCGCGCAATGTCGCTCGGACATTATCTCCGGCAGGAACGCGAACGGACGATCGTGCGGGCCGTGACTGACGCTGACGCGCTGATCGGGAAGTACGTCTACCGTCCGAACGGATCGGGAGCGACGCTTTACAATTCCGACGGTTCGAACCGCAACTACATCGGTGCGGGGAACACGACGTCGCCGGGGTTCGGTTCCGCCGTTCCGCTGGTCGACTGGACCGACATCGACACGGCGCTCTCGTACCGTGCGACGGAGGTCAAGGACGACCGCATCGACGGAACACCGCGTCCGTTCGTGATGCCGGTCAAGCAGATGCTCGTTCCCGAGAGTCTGCGCGGAACGGCTCTCTCGGTCATCAACTCGACCGAGGTGACGGTGACTGCGAACGATCAGGAAACCCGCTTCGCCAACCCGGTCAGAAACCTGGTCGAGGTGCTGAGTTCTCCGTTCGTCGACGAACAAGGAGGCGACGCGCTGACCGACTGGTACATCGGCGACTTCCGGAAGCAGTTCGTCTGGACTGAAATCTGGCCGGTGCAGACGTTCCTGCAGAAGAGCGACAGCGACGCCGCGTTCGAACGGGACGTCGCGATGCGGGTCAAGGTCCGTTACTACGGAGGACTTTCAGCGGTGGACACCGTTTACGTCACAAAGGTGGACGGCAACTGATCGGAGTTTTTGAATCGCGGCATCGGACGGAACACTCTCCGTCGCCAGGATGCACGAGCGAGGCAGGGACGCCTCCGATGCCGCGTTTTTACGAGGTGTGAAAAGTTCGAAAAGTTGGAAAGGTATGAAAAGTGAAAGAGTTGAAGGTTAAAAGTTGAAAGAGAATTGGGCTTCAACTTTTCCTGAACATTTCTCAGGAAACGTTTGGCATTTGTCATTTGAAATTTGTCATTTCATCTCGAAGTGAGTTTAGATCATGAAAATTCAGGGAGTGACTCTTGGCAACGAGTATGCGAGGCCCTTCGCGCTGCCGCGGCCTGACGGAAGCGAATGGAGGCTGCGGCTTGCTCCGTTACCGCTGGGATTTCACCGGCGGTTGAGCGAACGGGGGATCGTTTCGCCCGCGCCGCCTTCGCAAGCGGCCCGCGATTCGCGCGGACAACTGCTGAAGGATGCGCAAGGAATGGCCGTTTTGATGTTCAATCCGCACGAACCGGGATATCTCGCCCAGCGCGAACGACATCAACAGCATCTGGCGGTACTCACGATCTACGAAGCGCTGCGTCACGATCCCGACGTCGAGTTTTCAGCAACGCCTCCCGCCGAGGGATCGTGGGGAGAGTTTGCCGAACAACTCTGCCGGGAACTGGAGGAAGCGGGCTGGACGCTGGGGGATGTCGGCGTGGTGTGCGATGAGATTTTCCGTTTGAGCAATCTGCTCGACGGAGATCTGCAAAGGGCTGAACAGGGTTTTTCCTCTTCCGCTCCGAAACCCGGGGAAACGCCCAGCTTGCGGATCCACGATCCCTCGAATATCTGATCTGGCGGTTTCGCGAGCGGATGGGAATGTCCGCCGAACGATGGAATCAACTCGAATACGAAGCACAACTCTCCTGCCTGGCGTACGAACGCTTGCGGCAGCGGGAACAGAAGGAGACGAACCATGGCCGATCTGACTGACTTATCGGGCATCGCAGGAACCGCGCTCACCGAAGCGCAGATCAACGGAATCCTGAACCAGATCGATCTCGATATCACCAACCTGGTCCGCGACGGAAAGCTTTCGGCATTGAACTACGCAACCGGCGGCCAGGCGGGCCGCTCAGCCGATCGCGCGGGAAACCTGCGGGCACTGCTCGAAGCGAGAGCCCACTATCAGAAACTGCTGGAAAACTTTCCGAGCTGGAACGTCAACGTATTCGATTCCTGTCTGAACGAGGATCACCGATGACTCCGGCGAATCAAACATATCGAGACGAGCGAATCGACCGGCTCGTCGAAGCCGTCCAGCAGACCAATGTTCTGCTCGAAGGAATGAAGGTCTCGCTGGAGAGCCTCCACCTTCGATCGGACGACCACGAAGAGCGGTTGCGGATCGTCGAGCGCTGGAAACATCAACTCACGCCGATCGTCGCCTCCCTCACGTTTCTGCTGGGAGTCGTCTTCTCGGAAATGATTCAACGATGGTTCTGACCGGGCAACTCCTGAGTGAAACAGAGAAAGAATTCTTATGCAGATCAGCGAAACTCAACTGGCCGAGGACCGGGACCGTATCTTCGATGATTGGGGCGAACCGTTCACGCTGCGTCAGGTGACGCAATCGTTCGTCCCTGAAACGCAACAGATTGCCGAGGACGTCGTCGAATCGACTCTGACGGGGATTATCGGAACCTCGCCGAGCAGTCCGACTCCCGATACGCGGGGACAATCAGGCACGATCGATCTCGTCGTCCGCGTGAAAGCCGAAGAATTTCCCGCCGCTGCGGGAGATGTGACCTATCGGATCGTGAGTCATGGAACCGAGTACGACGTGATCTCCCAGTCGCAACCGGCGGGATTGGCTGTACTCGATCTCTTCTGCCGGAAAATTGCCTGAGGAAAAACCATGCTCGAACTGAATGTCGATACACGAAATCTCCAGCGGGAGCTGTTGGTTCTCCGCCGTCGAACGATGCCTCGCTTCCGTACGAGTCTGATTCAACGCGTGATGGAGCGAGTCGTCGATGCAACGCACGAGCGAACTC
>DATKCB010000203.1:0-4356 GCA_035513495.1 Planctomycetaceae bacterium
CGGATCGAGTCCCTCCAGCCGCAGCGTGCACGCCTGGCGGGGATCGATCTCTTCCTCGTGGACTTTGACCTGATTGTCGAGTCCCTCATCGCCGCTGTAAAACCGGCGGAGATAGGGGAGCCGTTCGGCGGATCCCGTGGAAATGTCGTCGAGCGTCTGTTCCATCTGGGCAGTAAATTGAAGATCGACCAGATTGGGAAAATGCTCTTCCAGCAATCGCGTCACGGCCAGAGCGGTAAACGTCGGGACAAGTTGCGAACCGGTCTTGCGGACGTAACCTCGATCCTGAATCGTGCCGATGATGCTGGCGTACGTACTCGGTCGACCGACCCCCTCGGCTTCCAGAGTTTTGACCAGCGTCGCTTCGGTGTACCGCGCGGGAGGTTTGGTTTCGTGAGGCAGGGCTTCGGCTTTTTTACACTCGAGTGTTTTGTTCTCGGAGAGTGGAGGAAGTGCCGATTCGCTGTCGTCGAGAGCCCCTTCGGGATCGTCGCTCCCTTCGACATACGCTCGGAAAAACCCGGGGAAGTCGACGATTCGTCCGGTGGCGCGAAACTCGGCATTATCAGCCTTGATGATCACGGTCTGAAATCGCAATTTTGCCTCTGCCATTTGTGTGGCGACGGTACGTTTCCAGATCATGTCGTACAATTGAAACTCACGTCCTGAGAGTCCGACCTCTTCGGCAGTCTGCATTTGCGTCCCGGCGGGACGAATCGCTTCGTGGGCCTCCTGGGCGTTCTTTGACTTACTGGTAAATTGCCGGACGCCCTCACTCAGATACTGCGCTCCATATCGTTTCTCGACGCATTTGCGCGCCGCATCGATCGCTTCTTTCGACAGGCTGACACTGTCGGTACGCATATAAGTGATGTGTCCGTCTTCGTAGAGCCGCTGCGCGACCTGCATTGTTTGCCGGGCGGTCATGTTGAGCTTGCGGTTGGCTTCCTGCTGGAGGGTGCTGGTCGTGAACGGAGGATAGGGATTCCGAGTCTGGTTCCGCTCTTCGATGCTCGCAACGATCCAGTCCTGTGTCCGGATTTTCTCGAGGAGGCCGCGCGCGTGATCTTCATCGAGCAGTAACACATCGACCGGGTTGCCGTCTTTGTCGAGTTTGAGTTTTCCGGTGTGTTCGTCGAAGTCTTTACCCGTGGCGATTCGTTTGTCATTGACTTTGAATAACGTCGCGTTGAATGATGTCCCTTCGGAGGCCAGCTCGGCCTTGAGATCCCAGTAAGTTCCTTTGCGGAACGCCAGTCGTTCGAGTTCCCGCTGCACCAGCACGCGAACGGCGACCGACTGGACCCGTCCCGCCGAAAGGCCGCGTGCGATCTTCTTCCAGAGCAGCGGGCTGAGGGTGTATCCGTACAACCGGTCGAGTACCCGGCGGGTCTCCTGCGCGGAGACGAGGTTTGTATCGAGATCGCGAGTATTCTCGATGGCCTCCTGGATCGCTTCCTTGGTGATTTCCGAAAACACCATGCGTTTGACGGGCACTTTCGGATTGAGTAACTCGATCAGATGCCAGCCGATGCTCTCCCCCTCGCGGTCTTCGTCCGTCGCGACGATCAGTTCGGCGGACTCCTTGAGAGCGGCTTTCAGTTCCTTGACGGTTTTTTTCTTGCTGTCGGGAATCACGTACAGCGGCTCGAAATCGTCGTTGACGCGAACTCCGAGCGTCGCCCAAGACTCTTTCTTGAGTTCCGCGGGGACTTCGGCCGCCTTGGCGGGTAGATCGCGAACGTGGCCCATGCTGGCCAGAACCTTGTAGTCCTTGCCGAGGTATTGACCGATTTTCTTGGCTTTCGCGGGTGACTCGACGATCACCAAAGCGCGGTATTTTTTATCAGCCAAAGGTGAAGATCCTTGCCACGAGGCGGTTGGACTTGTCCTGAAATCGACGCAAGCTACAATGCGCCAGAGCCGTTACGTCGGCGAACATTGAGTTAATATCTGCAGAATGACATAAACCACGATCGACCGACTGTCAAGGGCGGGGGCTACCCGACCGCCCTTCACGACTTCACGGAAGGCACCCGAGAAAGGATTGCCCACGATGGCTTCTCCCTTTGCGGTATTTCGCAAAAACCAGCAAACGCTTCTCGTCCTGTTGTTCATTCTGGCGATGTTCGCCTTCATCATCATGGACAGTCTCTCACCGGAACGGCTCTCCCTCCCCTTGCTGGGGATGCTGCTCGGAATGATCGTTCTGACCGCGATCGGAGTCGCCCTCAAGAAGCCGCTGCAGTACGCCGCTGCCGGTGCCATCGGCGGATGGTTGGCCGGATCGATTGCCATCTGGTCGGGGATCAGCACTCCCGAAGATTCCGTCGTCATCAAAAGTTCTCTCGGGGAGCTGGACCAACTGGCGGTGCGAAATCTCGTCGAGCAGCGTCACCTCGCGAACAATTTTCTCTCGCGCGCCGCGATGAAAGCCCTGGGAGAACAGGGGCAGTTCGGCGTGAGGCGATATCTCTTCGAAATGGACGGTTCGATCGAACAGCAAACAGCGCTCGCGCTGATTCTCCGAAACGAAGCCGAGAAAATGGGCATCGCGATCAATTCCGATGCCGTCACGTCCTACATCCGAGAAGCCACACAGGACAAACTCACAAAAGAGGCATTCAAGGAAATTCTGAGCGATATGAGGGTTTCCGAGAACACCCTGTACGATATTCTCGCCGATGAAATCACCGTAAAAACGACGTTGGAACTGCTGGCCCCTCCCTTCTCGAGTTCCACGCCATCGCGGTTGTGGGAAAACTTCAAAAAGATGGAAGTCACGCAATCGCTGCAAGTGGTCGCGGTCCCCGTCGAGGCGTTCGGCGAGTCTATCCCCAAACCGGGCGACGATGAACTGATCGCGTTCTTCGAACAGCACAAAAACTCGTTCCGCGGAACGCCAAAACCAGCGGACTTCGGCTTCTTTCAGCCGCGGAAAGTCCAGTTGGCCTATCTCGAAGCTTCCTATCTGGAAGTCGAACAGATGGTCGCCGAAGTCGCCGATGAAGAGGTCGAAAAATTCTACGAAGACAATAAGGACATTCTGTTCCTGAACCGTCAGGTTCCCGATTTCAGCCGCGGACAACTCATCGAGCCGTCTCGGAATCCCGACATCCCCGAGCTGTTCGACCCGGCGAATCCCTCCGACTCGAAGGAACAACCGGACGAGAGCCGGACGGACAAAGTCCCTCCCGAACCCGATGACGCAACTCCCGCGCCGGACAAATCCGATTCGGACGCACCCAAGTCCGAAGAAAATGACTCCGATAAAAAAGCTGCGGCTCCGGCCGAACAGCCGACCAAAGAATCTTCACAATTGTCTCCTGCTCAGTCGCTTCAAACTGTTGCGTTTGTGGTCCAGGAAGAGAAAAAAGAGACAGAATCCGTCAAAGTGCAGGACAAGCCGGAGAACCCCCCGGCGGATTCCAAACAGGGAGACAAGCCCCAGGCAGAAGCCGGCACTGAGGAAAAAGCTGAGGAAAAAACCGTCCCGAAGCCGACGGTTCCACCTGAGCCAGAAGCTCCCTCGCAGAATGTTCCGCCCGCTCCGGAAGAGCCGGTCGGCGAACTACCGCTCGTCGCCGAAAAACCTCAACCGAAATATCAACCGCTCGATTCGGCACTCAAAGATTCCATTCGCGATCAGTTGCTCCGCGATCGGACCCGCGTCAAGCAGAAAGAACTGATCGCTCTCGTGTTCGAGCGAATGGTCTCCCTGTCGAATGGCTATTTCGCAATTGGAACTGCGGAGTTCGACGATCAGCTCAATAAAGCCGACGCGGACAAAACCAGATTGAAGTTTATCGAAGATGCGCGCAAAGAGTTGCGCGAACTGGCGAAGAAACACGGTCTCAACTACGGCGAGACTCCCTTGATGGATTTTCAGGAGTTGTCCGAGTCGGGCGAACATCCGATCGGGTCGGCAGTCATCGGTGACGATCCCGCGGAGGGAAGCTCCCAAAGTGTGGCCGAGAAGATGTTCCGAGGGTCGCCGGAGTCGGTTTACGAGGCCGACCGGGCCACGTCGCTGGACTTGAACAGTGCATTCTCGTTCTGGAAGACCGCCGATGTCGAGGCTCACGTGCCGAAGTTCGAAGACGAAGGGATCCGCGAACAAGTGCTGGAGGCGTGGATCGAACTGAAATCTCGTCCCGTGGCCGAAAAGCGAGCCGAAGCGTTGAAAACCAAACTGGAAAAAACCGAAGCCCCCTGGTCGGAAGTCCTCGCCGAAGAAACCATCTCTGGAGAAAAGGAAGGGCTCATGCTCTCTACGCGAACGACTGAACGCTTCAGTTGGATGCGCACGCGTTCCGTCCCTTCCCAGTTCGGGATCAACATCGATCGCGCCGAGCT
>DATKCB010000204.1:0-2070 GCA_035513495.1 Planctomycetaceae bacterium
TCAGTGTTGTCGCCTCGTCGATCATGTATTTTGAGGAAATTGAGTGTGCGTAGTTGGCGAGGAATCATTCCGCCTGTATGATTCATGTGCGCCTTCACGAGATCTTCATCCCCTCCCGCCAGCAAAATCCCGGAATCTTCAGGAATGTCTGAACTGTTCCACGAATGTGGCATCGCAGCTCTTTACCATCTTCCCTCCGATGAAACGAGCGCGATCATTCCCGGAGGGAATCCCGACCACACGTCGCGTCTGATGTCGCGGTTGCTGCTGGATATCCAGAATCGAGGGCAACTGGCCGCCGGGATGACTTCGTTCATTCCCCAAGGCCCGCAGCTCATCGACACTCACAAGGACGTGGGAACGGTCAGCGAGGTGTTTCACCTCAACCACGAAGAGCAATTTCAAAAGTTGATGGCCGACTACTCCGGTCCCGCCGCGATCGGCCATGTCCGCTACGCCACCTGCGGCGAAGACGACCGCAGTTACGCTCAGCCGTTCGAACGGCACCATATTTCGAAACCGAAGTGGTTCAGTTTTGCGTTCAACGGACAGTTGGCGAATTACCCCGAACTGCGGCAAGAGATTCTGTCGGGGACCGACCACCACCTGACGCGGGAAACCGACACCGAGATTTTGATGCACCTGATCAGTCAGGAATTGTCGTCTCCGATCGGGAATGATCTGCTGGAGGTGTTGAAGCGGGTCTCGCGCCGTCTCGACGGCGCGTACAACATCGTTTATCTGAACTCGCTCGGCGAGATGATGGTCGCCCGCGACCCGCTGGGAATCCGGCCGCTGTGCTATGCGACGGAAGGACCGTTGTTCGCCGCCGCGAGCGAATCGGTCGCGCTCACGAATCTCGGGTTTCCTCCTGAGAACATCCGCAATCTCGAGCCGGGACATGTGATTCTGATCCGCGACGGGCAGATGGAAATCGAACGATTCGCCGAAACTCCGCGGAAAGCCCACTGCTTTTTCGAATGGATTTACTTCGCCAACGTCTGCAGCACGCTCGACGAACGGAGCGTGTATCTCTCCCGCAAGCGGCTGGGAGAAGAACTGGCCCGGCAGGAAACCATCGAGATCGACGAAGATACGATCGTCGTTCCCGTTCCCGATACGGCCAAGGCCGCTGCCGACAGCATGGCGTTCCAGTTGAAGATCCCTTCGCTCGAAGGATTGATCCGCAACCGCTACATCGGACGAACGTTCATCGAGGGGACTCAGAATCGCGCCGAGAAAGTTCGCGCCAAATACACTCCGCTGCCGGAAGTTCTCGAAGGAAAAAAAGTGCTGCTGGTCGAAGACACGATCGTCCGTTCGACCACAATGCAGGCGCTGGTAACGCAACTTCGCGAACGGGGCCGGGCACGCGAAATTCACGTGCGGGTGGCATGTCCGCCGATTATCAGTCCGTGCTTTTACGGAATCGACATGTCGACGATCCGGGAGCTGTTCGCTCCCCGCTATCTCGAAGAGAACAGTCTGGAACTGACGCCCGAAATCGAAGCGAAAATGGCCGAGGACATCGGAGCCGACTCGCTGCGCTATCTGCCGATTGCGTCGGTGGCGCGAAGTATCGATCTCCCTTCGAGTTCGCTCTGTCAGGCTTGTATCACTGCGGAATATCCCACCGACTTCGGACGAAAGCTGTATCAGATCGCGCTCGACCGGGGGAACGGTGGTTCTTCAGAGCGAACGTACGACGTGCCGGTTCCGATCGGCACCCGAACCTGATTCGCTCGACGTTGTTCGTTCATTCGGAATTTCAGCGATGACTTCTTCCATCGAACATGTGCTGCCGATCCGCGTTCGCTACAGCGAGACCGACGCGATGGGCTTTCTGCATCACGCGAACTATTTCAATTATTTCGAGATGGGACGGACCGAACTGTTTCGCCAGCAAGGGGGCAACTATCGCCGGATGGAAGAACTCGGGCTGTTTCTGGTCGTCTCGAAAATCAACTGCCGCTATCGCCGCCCCGCCCGCTACGACGACGAATTAACGCTGCAAACGTTGTTGATTTCGAGCGGCCCGGTCAAGCTGATTCACGAGTACAAACTGTTTCG
>DATKCB010000205.1:0-10203 GCA_035513495.1 Planctomycetaceae bacterium
CGTCACTGGTGATCATTCTGTTTCCGCAAGCTGTTTGATGTGTCTCAGTACCCGCAAGTGAATGCGGTGGATCGTCGAGTCCGACCAGAGAGTCCAATAGCCTTGCGGAAACATCTCGAAGGTGTACCACGTGCGTCCTTCCAATCGTGTGCGTCCTCCCGGTAGGCCGATCAGCCGGAACTCGCCCCGGCGACTGTTGAGCGTGTGATGATCGAGATGCGGCGGATGAACGTGATGGTACGGACTCAGTTCGAGCATCGGGTCCGGTTGTTCGGTCACATCAAACGCCAGGCGACTCGGCTCGTCCCAGACGGTGATCGGTTCGACAAACGTGCCGGTTGTGAACTCGCAGTACCGAACGGCTCCGACACCGTGCCCTTCGATTCTCGCTCGCAACGGACAGGCGATTCCCGCTTGAAAGTACCATTCGTCCGGTGCGGACAAGTCGGGGAACTGGACGACGTACGGCCAGACGATCTCCGGAGGAGCGTCGATCTCGACGGTGGTCAGAACCATGTATTCAGGAGAGGGGCGATAGAGTGATTCGGCTCCCGTGAGAACGGGCAGGATCAGCAGCAGTGAAATCGTGTGTCGGACAGACGTTCCGGTCGAGTCGGCGATCGCCTTGCCGATTGCCCCTCCGATGAATCCCAACGGAAGAACGAGCGGCGCGGCCATCGCGATGCAAATCGCTCCTTCCAGGGCGAACAGCAAGAGAACCCCTCCCGCCACGAGCATCAGCAGCCCGACCACGCCCATCGTCCGCGCGAGGCTCTGCGCATGGGGACGGTTGTAAATGAACGCAGAGATTGCTCCCATCAACAATGGGGTGCCAAAAAACAGAGACGCTCCATACAAATCGAAGAAATAAACACTCAAACCGAGTTCCGCCAGTCCAACCAGCAACCCGACGCCGATCGCCAGCAGCATCTGCTGATAATTCGGCCGAACATTTCGATGTTCGATCTCTGTTGAATCTGAGAATGTCCAATTTGATCTCGGAACGCTGGGAAGGATCGCCAGAAATCCCATGATGAAGAAATTCACAACCGGGATGAGGACCAGCACCCCGAACCAGGGAGAAAAACCCGCATCCGCCGCCCGCCGAACGCTCATCGACAGAGCAATCCAGACGAAGGGGAGCGTCCACCAGAACATCGTCCAGGCAACCCACTCCGGCGCGGGTTGAAGCAGTTCGATCCGAACTCCAAAGACAGGATTAAAAAAGTACCAGGGAGTCAGCAGATTCTGGGTAAAATAGTAGAGGAGACCTGCTTCAACCGCGTACTTGAACAACATCAATCCCAGTCCGCTGGCGAGATACATTCCGCGGGTCACTTCGGCACGAACGCCAAACCAGACGGCACACAGCGAAGCCTCACGACGTGGTCCGGATTGCAGAGCTTTCTCGGGATCGAGCAATGTCATCAAACGTCTCGCTTCGCGGGAAATGGTTCAACGATCGAGAACAGAATCGATTATTCGACCGCGAAGAGTCGCGTTGATTAACAGCTCAAATCGAATTGAGAGTTTCATTGTCCTCACTTCGCCCTGTTTAATCGCATTCGTTCATTCCGTCTCCGGCAGCGGAGGTTTCGGTTCCGCCAGTGGAGGAAGGATCGAGCCTTCCATGTTCACGTGACGTCGCCAGCGGGAGAGGCTGCTGCGGCGAAGCGTCGGGCTGTGCAGCGGATTGTAACCGTTGTCGACACCCGTCAGTCGCTGGAGTTCCCGGAAGGCCAGCTCGCGGACGACAGGCTCATTGTGATCGAGCCACTCGACCAATTCCGACGAGAACGTCCGATCCCGGGCTTCGACGTCCGAAACTCCCCATAACAGACGGTAGACAACTTCCGAGTTGGCACCCGGAAAATAGAGATCCAGCGATTGAGTGACGAGGTCCAGCCGGTCGGGGTGACGCGTCATCCAGAGGTGCAGATGACGCGCGGCAGACGCGCGCGTCTCGCCGTGGTCCGTCCTCCCCAGCGCCGCGGCCAACCCTTCCACGTCGTCCATCATTCCCAGACATTCCGCCGCCAGCTCGGACATCCGCGGCCGATCGTCGCGCAGCAGGGGCATCAGATTGGCGCGCGTCGAGAGTTGTGGATTGAATTCCTCGGCAAAATCCTGGCGATACCGCTGAGCGATGTCCGAACTCGCAGAACGGTTCGGATCCAGCCAGTCGGGCAAGACCCCCACCGGCTGCGGCAACGCGGGACCTGCGTTCGGGTCCCGCGTCGACGTTTGATTTGCGGGGGTGGAACCGGAATGCAGTAGAAATTGTTGCCGTTCTCCCAGCATGACGCTGTGACCTGTCTGATCGGCAATTCGGACCGAACCTTTGACGACCGTCGCCCGTAGTTCAAAATGGTCTTTCAACGCAGAGATCTCAAAACGCGAGGGAGTTTCAGCGGGGAACGGATCGGGGATCTCGGGAGCCTGATCGAATCCGTACGACGGAAGCAGGACCATCTCCAGTCCCACTCGAGCATTCGCGTCGATCGGTTCCACTCGCCAGATGCGGCTGCCCGCCAGCAGTGCGATCGGAGCCGAACCCGTCGAAGCATCCAGAATCACGCGCCCTCGCCGCAGTTCCAGACCGATCGGACCCGCCAGGGAATCGGCGATCATCCGGCAGCGGGTTCCACCGGAAAGCAGTAACCCGGGACCATTCTGTTCGGTCTCGACGATCGCTTCGAACGGCTCCGGCACGATCAATTCGTCGTTCTGCAACAGTTGCATTTCGTAAGGGGCTGTCTTCCAGCCCATTTCAGCCGGATCGAACTGCAGCATCACGCCGCTGTTCGACTTGTAACGCCCGACCGGTTTCCCAGGCGCGGGTACCGGAATCGAATCCGCCACCTGCGCAGGTTTCTCGGTTTCTGTCGGCTTCGGTGCTTCGGGGACATTCCCTTCAGGTGCTGCGGGAACCGTGCTCGTTGACTTCGGTTGGGTGGGAGCGGGCAGCGGTTCGATGCTGGCCACCGCAGTTCCCGGTTCCGGCAAATCGGGGGGAGGCTCGGGGTCGATCTGCACGTCCGATGGAGTAGGATCGTGCTGGCCGGCGGGAGTCGTTGCCGGTTCATTCTGCCGCGGGGGAACCACGGGAACCTCACCGGTGCTGATCCCGGTTTCCGTTCGTGCCACTTCCGGAGGTAACGTCGAGTCATCGCTCCTATCGCTCATAAAAACAGGCGTAAACGCCGCACCGATCGCGAGGACGATCATCGCAATCGTGAAGATTTTTTTCCAATTCAAACCTGGTGAGACTGGTGACGAGAACAACGACGCCGGAACGGAGACTTCCGCCGCGGAAGGATGACCGTTTCCAGTCGCAGCGTGGATCTGCAGCGATGTGGCGGTCCCGTCGTTCGCGAGGGCATACATCCGCTCCCGGCTTTCCGGATTGATCTCGACCGGTTCGCCCAGCACGATCGTCAAAATCTGATGACAGGCGGCGACTTCGGCCAGATGCGAATCCGAACCAAGACAGACTTTCTCGACGTCGGTCACTTCGTCGGGAGTCAGCGAGCCGTCGAGATATTCGGCCACCAGATTCGGATCGAGTCCCTTGTCGATCAAATCCTCTGCGGAAATCCGCCGCCGCCGCATCACCTCGCGGATCCGTTGGGCGAGCGACGTGGCAATCGGGCTTTCGGCGATCTTCTGACCGATTTCCTTCGCCTGCGACGGTTCGAGGACGTCATCCAGATAGGCCAGCAGCGTGCGGAGTGTCAATCGCATCGGAAAACCTCATTTTCCTTGAGAATGCGGCATAAAACCGCGTTACAATCGTAGGCTCTTACTAAAGGAGTGGGCTGTGCGGGGACATTTCTTGCAGAAAACTGGAGTCTGTTCATGATTTTTCGAAAATCGATCGTCTCGCTCATCCTGATCTGTCTCACTTCGCTTGCGACTTCGACCGCCGAAGCCAAGCGGATTCTGCTACTCTGGCAAAGTCCCGACGGACACCCCGTGAACACGCACGAATATGAAACCGGCATCAAGATCATTGCGAACTGGTTCCACAAAAATACCGAACATCAGGTCATCGTCTCTCAAGCCGACGAACCGTGGGAAGAGGGTCCCCAACTGCTCAATCAGGCCGATTCCGTCGTGATGTATCTCGCTCAGGGAGCGCAGTGGATCCGAAAACAACCCGCACGGCTTAAAGCGTTTCAGGGTTACGTCGCACAAGGGGGCGGCCTCTGCGGACTGCACTGGGCGATCGGCAGCAAACGGGACGAGGACATCCCCGACTTCGTCAAACTTCTCGGAGCGATCCACGGTGGCAGCGACCGTAAATACCAATTCCTCAAAACCGAGTTTCGTCCCGCCGCGAACTCGCATCCGATCCAGCACGGACTGAAGCCGATGACCATCGAGGACGAGTTTTATTATCGATTGAAAACGGTCAAGTCCGCGACTCCGGTCGTTCCGCTCATGGAATCGCTGATTGAAGGGGAATGGTACATGACCTCCTGGGCGTGGGAACGTCCCGACGGTGGCCGCTCGTTCGGCTTCAGCGGACTGCACTACCACGTCAACTGGGGTGAAGAAAACTACCGCCGCCTCGTCTTCCAGGGCATCCTCTGGACGCTCAAAGAAGAGATCCCCCCAACCGGCCTCACCGTCGACATCGACCCCGCCTGGCTCGCACTCCCCAAACGGGAAAACGCGGCCAAGTGAGACGATCCGCTGACGCATCCTTCGAGGGGATCCTGAAACACAAATTGCCAAAGAGTGGTCACGATCTTGTTTCATCATTCTGCATCCCCGAGATCGAAAACTTCCGGGGTTTATCAAAGGTGAGGAATTTTCGATTTCAGTTTTCCTTTGGGATTTCGACTTTCGGCATTCCTCCCGCTCTGCTTGTTTCACCCCTCGGGTCGTTTTTTTGACGTAAGTCCAATAAGTTTCGAACTTGAGGTTTTTGGAGGATGTCAAGTTGTCAAGTTGTCAAGTTCGAGCAAAACCCGAGAGTTTTTGATCGGTTTTGGCTTGCTTTGGGAAATATTTCGGATTTCTGTCTGTTTCATCATTCGGTGTTGCGCGACGTGGCTGCGAGGGATCAGGGATCAGTTCCGCTTTCCGCTCTCGGCTTTCGTTTTGACATTGAGATTTTGACATTTGACATTCCCCTTTACTTAAAGCGGGTTCGTTGCGCAACGACGGGGGAGGATCGATGGAAGTTGCGAACTGTCAAGGAGAAACGCGCTGGGACGGCGTTGCGCGGAGTGAGACGACTCGGACGCCGGTCTGGAAGAGGGAGTCGAGCCGAATTCGGAAGCGGATGGTGTCCCATCTTGTTGCTGAAAGCAACCCGGCCAGTTCTGAACGAACTGCCCGGGCCACCCCGCGGATCGGCGATCTCCGGGAACTCACGCGTCCTCGAATGTCACTGCAGGAAGGTCGTCACGATCCCGCACTCGATTCGATCGGCGTTGAAATCGGGATGCCCGGAATCAAATCGATCGTAGTTGGCCACGAGCGACACCGACCAGGCATCCGTGAGGCAATATCGCAAGCGGCTCCCCAATCGGTAGGTCAACTCGTCTCGCGAAGGGGCTCCTGTAAAATCGGGATAGTTTCGGAATCCGACATTTCCGCCGGGAATCCACTCGAGTCGTTCCGCCACCTGGAGCGTCGCATTGGCGTGAATCTTGGCCCCGAAATAGCGGAAGTCATCCCCTTCCGTATTCACGTATTCGAGATCGGTCCCCAGACTCCAGGTGGGGAGGCGGGGGTTACCGGTGCGAAAGAAGCGGCTGAATCCGGCCAGAAAAGCGGGGCCGTCCAGCGAGTTGAGTTCGGGAGTCGCAACCGGCGCGTCGAACTGGGAGTAGCTCACCGTGAGATACGAATAAACAGCATCCAGATCGGGCAGCACCGAAACCACAGACGCGGTCGCGGCGTGGCGATCTCCGAATCGATGTCCGTCGAGCAGATCCACGGAATAAACGTAGTCCAATCGAGCGACGTGCGTCTGAGCGTCGTGGAAGAGGTCCTGTTCGACGAAGAGACCCGGCTGAAAACTGGAAAGATCGAATGGACTCAAATTCTGCTCGTTCTTGGTGAAAAAGCCTCGCAGCAGCGGCCCCCCTCGCCGCTCCCCCGAATCCCAGGCAATCCATTCGATTTCCGGATTGAAAAATCCCTGAGCGCCGGCCGCATCGGCATCGAATAGTTGGCGGCTGATCGGCGTCAGCGTGACGTTGCTGTTCCACAAGGCGCCCGCTTCGAGAAAGATTCGAAGTCGTCGCCGCGTGACTTCCTCCGCGCGATCGAGATCGCGCAGTCGACGCTTGAAGTCTTCCGAGGCGTCGAACGTCTGGACTTCGAAGCCGGCCTGAAGAATTTCTTCAGAGTTCGTGATTTCGTAAAGTGCGGTTTGAAACGGTGACAGACGGGACGCTTCGTTCGACTTAAGATATCCCAGTTTACGCAAACGCTCGGCGTACTCGCTCTCGGGAGCGACCTGATAGACCCTTTGGAAATGATCCCGAGCCGCGGCCCGATCTCCTTGCGACTCCAGGAGTTGGCCCCAGTCAAAATGAGTTGCGGCGTTGTCGGGATCCAGTTCGAGCGACTTTTTGAAAGCTTCGGTAGCGGCACCTTCTTTCTGCTGCCGATGAAAATGTCGGCCCAGCAAACGCCAACTATCGGAATGTTCCGGGTTTTCCCGAATCCGTTGTTGGAGATACGTTTCGATCTCGTCCGCGGCCCGACCAAACGGAGCCGCGGCAATCAACACAGGAATGCAACACACAATCGTGAGCCATCGATTCACGATGTAAACCTCAAACAGAGAATTGATCTTTTCGAATGAAGTGGGGTTCTCTAACATTCCCGGCCACGCGTCAATAAGGATTCGCACCAGAACGTAACGAAACGTTTCCTTTTTCGAGAGATTCAATCGACTTGTGGAAATGTTCCGCCGATTGAAGTCCATCGAAAGTTCACGAGTTTGAAAATGGAGGTTCAAATGAAAATGATTCAAGTCCCCTTGCGATTCGCCGCGGTCTTGAGCGCCGCCCTGCTGCTCAGCCCTCGGGCGGACGCGCAAATCCCGCCCGTCCAACTGAATCAAAGCGCCAGCAGCGCGGCGAACGCCACACAGCGAGTTCGCCTTCAAGTCCAACAGCGCGTGCAGGCCCAAACGCAACAACGCATTCAGGCCCAGGCACAACAACGGATTCAGTCACAAACGCAACTGCGATTGGCCGGCAACAGCTCGGTTCGGATCGGTGCCGATGTCAGCGCGAATGCTCGAGTCAATGCGGGAACCCAAGCAAAAGCCGGATCAAACTCACAAGGCTCGGAAAACTCACAAAATGCTGGCGGAGCCATTGGCGTGGGAATCCCCGTGACGCTGACTGCGGAAGAGATGGCCAATCTGGATGTCGTGTTCGGAGAGTTCAATCCGTTCCAGCGCCGGAATCGCGACGAGACCTCCACCGAAGGCGAATCGGCTTCGAACGCTCAAAACGATTCCGATGCCGGCCCTTCCGACGAAGCCGATTCGGAGCAACCTCGTGGAAAACGACCTGTCCGATTGGTCTTTCAAAGTGAGGCGGAACTCCAGGCGTCATTGACCGCGGCCGTTCGCCAACGCCGCGCGGAAATTTCGTCGATGCGCGATCAGGCCCTGGCGGAAGCCGATGCGAAAAAAATGGCTTTCGCCGACCGAATGGAAACGATGATGGATGCCTACGTCGCCGCCGAAGCCAAGGCGAACGCCAACGCCAACTCGGCCATCAACACCAGCCCGTTCAGCCGCAATCCGGATTCGGCCATCATCAAAGCCGGCGCGGAAGGTGAAGCTCAAGGTCGCGCGAAAGCGGTCGTTCCGGGTCGTCGGCCTGCACCGGAAGACAACAATACTTCACCGGAATAATTCGGCATCGTTGAATGTCTTCAACGGCGATCTCAATCTTCATCACACCGTTCCGCAACAACTGCGGAACGGTGTTTTTCATGGTCGGTTTGCATCTCGCTGCCGTCTCGCTATTCGATCGTGTGTCTTCGGTCGGTAGAAAACGTGGACAGGGACGGGTAAAATCCGTTGCGAATCCGCACCATGACCACGAACTCTTCGACGAACGCGAGCGATTGCAGGTCGGGGGTTTACGGAACTCACGAGAGGACTGAGACTCGACTTCGATGTCTGTGAAACACACCAACCGGAAGGGAAAAACATTTCATCTCCACCAGGGTTTTACCTCGAAAGGAAACCCGAAATACTATTTCTCCTCGAAGAAGTCCGGCGATCTGGTGGAGGAGATTCCGGCAGGATACGAGATTCACGAGAAGCCCGATACCGCTCAGGTCTTCTTACGTAAGACTCGGTCGTCGAGAATCACCGACGACGAACGCGAGATGACTCTTTGCGAAGCACGGAAAGCAGCCGGGACCGATCACATTCTCGTGGAGGTCGATGGAGACAGTCTCGTCATCCACTTTGCCGAACGCAACGATCGCCTCACGAACGAGCTGTACGGAGACTTGGGACTGTCACAAGCTAAATTCGAACAACTCACCCGCTCGTTCGAGCGGAAATACCTCGACTATCAGAAAGTTCTGCGATTCACTTTGGCGGATGAAAGCAAACGAATGTTCTCGGTCGAGCGGTGGTGTTTTAAAGGCTCAATCGATGACTGGTTCCCACTCGAATTTGCGTCGCCGCTCGCGGAGATTGTCCCCAAGTATTGTCAGCACCTGGGGAAAGAAAGTTTCTTCGAGCTGATGTAGGAGACTGACTCGCCTCTGCACTGCATTCCGAGTACGCGAATTACACTTGACTCCCGCACAGTCCGGGTTGATAATTCGAGTCAATGATCTGCCATGTGCAGAAGGAGTCCCGACGCCGTCCCGGGAAAAGGTGCGGCGTCTGTATTTTCATGGGGAGCTGGTGTCGCGCTTCGTTCGAATGATTCGGATCGGTCGGGTCAGGGGATTCCTGTAATACGTGACTGGATCACAACATTCTTCCGGATATACGATCAGATCGGTTCCTTCGCCCAGGCAGGAGCCTCTTGGGGATCGGGTGTCAGATCCGTGAAATTGGCGACAAGTTTCTCGGCGGTGCCTTCCAGTCGAAAGAGTTTCCCCGCCCTCGTGAAGATGACTCGGTCCGATTGATCCCGTCCGCACCAGTCGGAATCGGGAATTTCACCGGAGGATTCGTGGATTGGGGTCGGTCCTTTCTTGACCTTCAATCGCCCCAGTGGAAAGTCAGGATGCGGTTCGGGACCACACCCGCCGAGTTTGACTGTGAAGCGATCGAAAAAGCGCCCGCCTCCCCTGTAGGTTGAGAATTCCGGCCAGAGTGTCAATGCGTACAACCAGGGAGTTCGACTGACGGCAGTCCACGAGTGTTTCAGGTCAGGATGATCTGCAGGCGTGTGGCGAAAGAGATAATAGAGAAAGAATTCTCCGTGAGGGGAGAGATCGCACATCTGTCCGTCGATCCGTCCCTTAATCCAGGCTCCGTGAGAGAAGACATCGTCTCGCGTGTCCCACTGAATCAGGTGAGTCCACTTCCTCGGTCCACGGCGAATGATGATCGCCGTGTGTCGATCACGGGCCGGGATGACGAACATTTTGGGCATGTGGTGTTACTTAGTTTTTTCTTTACAGACGGATTCGAAGTAATCGCAGATAATCTTATTCGGATCACCGCTCTCGTAATGCGATGTGTCACCAGAACGTGTACTGACGAGGACATGTTTCCCAGATCGGATCGCCTGCAGATTGCCGCAAATCCAATCTTTGGACACAGAAAAGTTGATGTAGATCAGGGGTTTCGTTTTTATGAACCAATCTTTCCAATCAGTCGACTCGAAATGGTTTTCAAGATCAATCCAAGATTCAGGCCATTCGTTGTCATGCGCTCTGAGATATTCGACGATTCGATCTCCCATCTTCCATTTGGCATACATTTCATTGGAATGCTCAATGACCATGTTCACCGATACTACGATGACGACAACACAAATCACCGACACTGTCGTAAGGGCCAGGCACCCGATCTTGATGAGCCGATCTTTGTTAATGGTGAATCTCCCGTGATGAACTCGACTGCAATTACGATGTGAGTAACCTTTCCGCATTCCCTCGCGAAATCGCCCCCCGAAGCGTCTCCCCCAGCTCGCTCTCGCGGAGCTTGTTCTCCGCCGACTCAAAAATGAAAAACGGGGCGTG
>DATKCB010000206.1:0-8083 GCA_035513495.1 Planctomycetaceae bacterium
TCCGCTCCCGAATTCGCCCAGCCTCTCACTTGCAGACCGGTGACCGTATTATCGTATCACCCCGCGCAACGTCGTCCAAGCACGTTTCTCCTTGCCGGATCGCAACTTCCGCCGTTCCTCCCTCGACGTTGCGCAACAAAGACGCTTTTGGTAGAGACGAAGGAATGCCCAATGTCAAAATCCCAATGACAAAGCAGAAGGTTCAAGGTCGAATGTTCAAGGTTCAAAGGGAAGACGGTCCAGACCGAATCCTGAAAACTCTGCGCCTCGGCGTCTCCGCGCGAGAATCATGTTCTCCGCCGCGCAACATCGAGTCATGAAACAAACCGCCATTCGAAATATTTTCACGAAAATCCGACCGACCACAAGATGTTGTGGTCCGGGAATTGTCGCACCACAAGATGTGCCAACTTGAGAAGTTGAGAACTTGATGTCTTCCAAAAAGCTCAAGTTCTGAAACCCCGGGAGTTTTTGAAAAATCGGGAACCGAGTGGTGAAACAAGCGGAGAGGGGAAAAATCAAATGTCAAAAACCGAATGTCGAAGGAAATCTGAAATCAGAAACTCGAACAGTCTTTCCTTCGCGCTTCTTTGCGTCTTCGCACCTTCGCGTCGAAAACAGCGCTCCGCCGCGCAACATCGAAATCTGAAACAACCAGAAATCCGAAATATTTCGGAAACTCGCCCGGCAGCGATCCCGAGCAGTCAAATCTCCCGGGTTTCATCCAAAGATCCCAAAGATGGAAAGATGTGTTCTTGCAAATTCCCCACCTTTGACAAACCCCGGAGAATTACGAACTCACGGGAGCCGAATTGTGAAACAAGCAGGAGGAGGGAGATGTCGGTTATCTCCGGCAGACAGGGATGTCCGCATTACGGTCCGCGCAACAGAATTTGTCCCGTAAGATGGACGTCCTCGTCCGTCGCGCAAGGTTCTGGATCATCCAAGCCGCACCCAAAACCCCCCTCTGAATCTCCCCCTGATCAGGGGAGAAACCCCGGTCGGCTCAAACCAACCTGACTGATCCCCGATCCCTGATCCCTCATTCTCAACCCTTTCATCATGGACACACCCAAGCCGCTTCTGAACAATGAAAACGAAACTCGAACTCGAATCCTCAGCCGGAGAAACGTTCCGTGAATACCGCTCTTCCCAACTACGAAAAACTGGGAGCATTCTACCTGGGGAAAAAGTACGACCTCGACACAGACAAAGTGAGCGACGACCTGATCCTGTACGACTCGAAGGATCTCACGACACACGCCGTCTGCGTCGGGATGACGGGGAGCGGAAAGACGGGGCTCTGTTTAACGCTGCTCGAGGAAGCCGCGATCGATTCGATTCCCGTGATCGCGATCGATCCCAAAGGAGATCTCGGAAATATTTTCCTGACCTTTCCCGAATTGAAGCCGAAAGACTTTCGCCCCTGGGTCGACGAGAGCGAAGCGGCCCGTGCGGGGCTTTCGGCAGACGAGTTCGCCGAGAAAACCGCACAAATGTGGAAAGACGGACTCGCCGCCTGGGGACAGGCTCCCGCTCGGATCAAGCGCTTCCGCGATGCGGTGGATATGGCGTTGTACACTCCGGGAAGTTCCGCGGGGCTGCCGCTGACGGTCCTCAAATCGTTCAATGCGCCTCCGCAGAAAATACTGGAAGACACCGACGCGTTTCGCGAACGGGTCTCGTCAGCCGCCTCGGGGATTCTCGCGCTGATCGGGATCGAGGCCGATCCCGTCCGCAGTCGGGAACACATTCTGATCGCCAACATCCTGCAGACCGCATGGCAGACCGGTCGGGATCTGGACATCGCCTCGCTGATCCGCGAGATTCAGAATCCGCCGTTCAACGCAGTGGGGATTCTCGATCTGGAAACGTTCTATCCTCCCAAAGACCGCACCGACCTGGCGATGACGCTGAACAACCTGCTGGCGTCTCCTTCGTTCGCGAGCTGGCTGGAAGGTGAACCGCTCGACATCAAGCGACTGCTCTACACTCAGGAAGGGAAGCCGCGATTGTCGGTGATTTCGATCGCCCATCTGAGCGATCCCGAGCGGATGTTTTTCGTGACGATCCTCTTGAACGAAGTCCTGTCGTGGATTCGAACGCAACCGGGAACGTCGAGTCTGCGGGCGATTCTCTACATGGACGAAGTCTTCGGCTATTTTCCCCCGACGAAGAATCCGCCGTCAAAAACACCGATGCTGACACTGCTCAAGCAAGCCCGGGCGTACGGTCTGGGCGTCGTCCTCGCCACACAGAATCCGGTCGATCTCGACTACAAAGGACTTTCGAATACCGGCACCTGGTTTCTGGGCCGGTTGCAGACCGAACGGGATAAAGCCCGCGTGCTGGAAGGCCTCGAAGGCGCATCGGCCGAGGCCGGAAAATCGTTCAATCGCCAGGAGATGGAAGCGACGCTCGCCGGACTCGGACAGCGGGTGTTTCTGATGAACAACGTTCACGAAAATGAGCACGTCACGTTTCAGACGCGCTGGGCACTTTCGTATCTGCGCGGCCCGCTCACCCGGCAGCAGATCAAGACCCTGATGGATCCGCTCCGGCCGGCGCAAGCAGAAGTTCCGAAATCCCCACCGGAAAGACCTGCTCCCGGCGCTTTGCCGACGATCACCGATGTCGCCGCCGCACCGGCCCCGAAGCTGCATCTGGCTTCGAGTGCGCGTCCGGTTCTTCCCGAACAACTGACGGAAGCATTTCTTGAAGTCTCGCAGCCGAAGACCGAATCGACGCGGCTGGTGTATCGGCCTGCGTTGCTCGGGTCGGGCGAACTGCACTTTGTTCGCTCCACCTACAATGCCGATACCTGGGAAGAGCGGGCGGCGCTGTTCTTTCTGGAACCGAATGCCGACGGTGTGGATTGGGGAGCGGCCGAGTCGGTCGATCCGCACCAGTTTTCGTTCGACGCCGGGCCTCATCCGCACGCCGACTTTGCCGATCTGCCGGTCAAGGTGCTGAGCAAGACGAAACTCAAGCGCTGGCTGTCGGATCTGAAAGCGCACTTGTATCAGAACGAGCGCGCGACCGTCTGGCGCTGTGAGGAGCTCAAAGTTTATTCCGAGCCTGGAGAAACCGAAGGTGATTTTCGCGTTCGGCTGAAACAGCAGACGACCGAGCGCCGCGACAGAGAAATCGAAAAACTGCGTCACAAGTATGCGTCGAAAATCGAATCGATCGAGAGCCGCATCCGGACCGCCGAAGAAGCCGTCAAACGGGAAGAGTCGCAGGCGGAGAAAGCGAAGTCGGATTCGCTGTTGTCGTGGGGATCGACCCTGGTTGGTGCGTTTTTCGGCAGGAAGGTCGCCAGCCGTACGAACGTCTCGAAAGCCACAACCGCCATGCGCAGCAGCGGACGCGTCTCTCAACAGCAGGACGATGTGGGACGCGCTAAAGAGAAAGTGTCGACGCTGCGCAAGGACATGAAAGCCCTCGAACAGGAACTGCAGGCAGAAATCGCGCAGCACGAATCGGACTGGCACGTCGATCGACTCTCGCTCGAACAACTGGAAATCACCCCCCGCAAGAGCGACATCAATCTCGACGAGTTGAAACTGGTCTGGACGCCGTGGCTGGTCGACTCCAGCGGCATCGCCCAACCGGCGTTTACGACCCGCAAGGTGAATTGATATGGAAACGTCATCGTTCGATGGAAAGGCTTCAATTTCAGTGTTGTCGCCTCGTCGATCATGTATTTTGAGGAAATTGAGTGTGCGTAGTTGGCGGTGAGTCAGTCCATCCGTATGATTTTTGTACGTTTTCCCGGGAGCTTCAGGGATGTCTGAGCATTTCCACGAGTATGGTCTTGCGGCGCTCTACCATCTTCCCTCCGATGACACGAGCGCGATTGTGCCGGTGGGAAATCCCAATCATGCCTCTCGGTTGATGTACCGGTTGCTGCTGGACATCCAGAATCGGGGAGAGTTGACCGCCGGGATGACTTGTTACAGCCCCAATGGACGGCAATCCCTCGACACTCGCAAGGACGTGGGAACGGTCGACGAGGTGTTTCACCTCAACCACGAAGTACAGTTTCAAACGCTGATGTCCGATTACTCCGGTCCCGCTGCAATCGGACATGTCCGTTACGCGAAGTCGTTCGAACGCGGAGATCACGACAACCGATTTTCTCGGCTATCTGGCGAAGACGACCGCAGTTACGCCCAGCCGTTCGAACGGCACCATATTTCGAAACCGAAGTGGTTCAGTTTTGCGTTCAACGGACAGTTGGCGAATTACCCCGAACTGCGGCAGGAGATTCTGTCGGGAACCGACCACCATCTGACGCGGGAGACCGATACGGAAATTCTGATGCACCTGATCAGTCAGGAATTGTCGTCTCCGATCGGGAATGATCTGCTGGAGGTGTTGAAGCGGGTCTCGCGGCGTCTCGACGGCGCGTACAACATCGTTTATCTGAATTCGCTCGGCGAGATGATGGTCGCCCGCGACCCGCTGGGAATCCGTCCGCTGTGTTACGCGATGGACGGTCCATTGTTCGCCGCGGCGAGCGAATCAGTCGCGCTGACGAATCTCGGGTTTCCTTCCGAGAACATCCGCAATCTCGAGCCGGGACATGTGATTCTGATCCGCGACGGTCAACTGGAAATCGAACGATTCGCCGACACACCGCGGAAGGCCCACTGTTTTTTCGAGTGGATCTATTTCGCCAACGTCTGCAGCAAACTCGACGAACGGAGCGTGTATCTCTCCCGCAAACGGTTGGGAGAGGAACTGGCCCGGCAGGAAACCATCGAGATCGATGAAGACACGATCGTCGTTCCGGTTCCCGATACGGCCAAAGCCGCTGCCGACAGCATGGCGTTCCAGTTGAAGATCCCTTCGCTCGAAGGATTGATCCGCAACCGCTACATCGGACGAACATTCATCGAGGGGACTCAGAATCGCGCCGAGAAAGTTCGCGCCAAATACACTCCGCTGCCCGAAGTACTCGAAGGGAAAAAAGTGCTGCTGGTCGAAGACACGATCGTCCGTTCGACCACGATGCAGGCGCTGGTAACGCAACTTCGGGAACGGGGCCGGGCACGCGAAATTCACGTGCGGGTGGCGTGTCCGCCGATTATCAGTCCGTGCTTTTACGGAATCGACATGTCGACGATCCGGGAGCTGTTCGCTCCCCGCTATCTCGAAGAGAACAGCCTGGAACTGACGCCCGAAATCGAAGCGAAAATGGCCGAGGACATCGGAGCCGACTCGCTGCGCTATCTGCCGATTGCGTCGGTGGCGCGAAGTATCGATCTGCCTTCGAGTTCGCTCTGTCAGGCTTGTATCACTGCGGAATATCCCACCGACTTCGGACGAAAACTATATCAGATCGCGCTCGACCGGGGGAACGGTGGTTCTTCCGAGCGAACGTACGACGTGCCGGTTCCGATCGGCACCCGCACCTGATTCGCTCGCCGTTGTTCGTTCATTCGGAATTTCAGCGATGACCTCTTCCATCGAACATGTGCTGCCGATCCGCGTTCGCTACAGCGAGACCGACGCGATGGGCTTTCTGCATCACGCGAACTATTTCAATTATTTCGAGATGGGACGGACCGAACTGTTTCGCCAGCAAGGCGGCAACTATCGCCGGATGGAAGAACTCGGGCTGTTTCTGGTCGTCTCGAAAATCAACTGCCGCTATCGCCGCCCCGCCCGCTACGACGACGAATTAACGCTGCAAACGTTGTTGATTTCGAGCGGCCCGGTCAAACTGATTCACGAGTACAAATTGTTTCGAGGCAAGGAACTTCTCGCCGAAGCGGACAGCACGCTGGCCTGCGTGAACCGCGACGGTGAGGTCTGCCGAATCCCTGCGAATCTTGAAGAATTGACGGCGGAAGAAGGGGTAGGAGAGTAGAAGGTTGGTTTTTCCTTTCACTGTTTCACATTCCACTTGTCAAACTTTTCGTACCTTACCTACGATTCGCACTCGCGCCACGTTCGTTACACAGGCGCAAACGACTGAAGTGATCCATTTCATAGAATGTCTTCGCGGTGAAAATCTCGCTGGCCCAACTTAATCCGATCGTCGGCGACCTGAAGGGGAATTCCGAGTTGATCCGCGAAGCGGCTCGCCGCGCGGTAACGGCGGGAGCCGATCTGCTGGTGGTGTCCGAGTTGGCGGTCAGCGGATACCCTCCCAAAGATCTGCTGTTGCGGGAAGGGTTCGTGTCAGCTTGCGACCGGATTGTTCAAGAGTTGGCTCGCGCACCTGAATTCGAATCGCTCGCGGCGATTGTGGGACATCCCTCGAATCAAACTCTCCCCCCACGATGCGTGGCGAATGCGGCGAGTCTGATTCACAACGGTCAGATTCTCGACACGACCCACAAGACGTTGCTGCCGACGTACGATGTGTTCGACGAACATCGGTATTTTCGACCGGCGTCAGAGATTGCGTCACTCGATTTCAAGGGACGCAAATTAGGAGTTCACATCTGCGAAGACGCCTGGTGGGGCGAGGAGGATACGACTTATCACGCGCAGCCGTTCGTGATGCCCGATCCGGTCCGGGAATTGTCGCTCAAGGGGGCCGAGTGTTTCATCAATCTGTCGGCCAGCCCGTTCGAAAGGGATAAACGACATCGCCGGGAGCGGCTCGTTCGGGCGCACGTGCAGAAATATGGCAAACCGTTTCTGTTCATCAATCAGGTCGGCGGGAATGACGATCTCGTGTTCGACGGTCAAAGTTTTGTGCTCGATGCGGACGGTGCCGCGGTGCTGCACATGAAGTCGTTCGAGAGCGATCAACAACTGATCGATCTGGACAACCTGCCCGAACCGATCGAAGTCTCTCCGCATACGTACGAGCAGGATCTGCTCGACGCGTTGATTCTGGGTCTGCGCGATTATATGCGCAAGTGCGGATTTACCGACTGCGTCCTCGGACTTTCGGGAGGCGTCGACAGCGCTCTGGCGACTTACATCGCGGCCCGTGCCGTCGGTCCCGAGCGCGTGCATTGCCTGATGATGCCCAGCCGCTACAGCAGCGAACACAGCGTTTCGGATTCCCGGAAACTGATTGCCGCACTCGGTGTTGACTCGGAAATTATCCCGATCGACGAGATCCATCAGGCTTACGAACGGACGCCGGTGGTCGGCGACGATCTGAAACTGAAACCGCTGGGACTGCCCGATCAGAATCTCCAGGCAAGAATCCGGGGGGCGTGTGTGATGCTGCGAAGCAATACACACGGCTGGATTGCGCTGGCCACCGGCAACAAGAGCGAACTGGCGGTCGGTTACTGCACGATTTACGGAGACATGGCGGGAGGATTTGCCGTGCTCAGCGATCTGTTCAAACGGGATGTGTATGCACTCTGCCGCTACATCAACGAGTACCGCGAGAAGCGCGAGGTCATCCCCGACAACATCATCACCAAAGCTCCGAGCGCCGAACTGGCGCCCGATCAGTTCGATCAGGACAGTCTTCCTCCGTATCCGGTCTTGGATGCGATTCTCGAAGGTCTGATCGAACGGGAGCGATCGGTCGCGTCGCTGTGCAAGGAGTTTCCGGCAGAGACCGTTCGCTGGGTGGCGGGGAAACTCGACCGCAATGAATTCAAGCGGCGGCAAATGCCTCCGGGTATCAAACTCTCCCAGCGGGCCTTCGGATCGGGACGCCGGATGCCGATGGCAGCCCGTTTCGAACATGAATGAGCCGAGGACTCCTCTAAAACCGGAGAGCTTCGGGAACTACTCCGCTTTCTTTTTTTTGCTGGACTTTTTCTTCTTTGCCGTTTTTTTCTTTGTCGCTTTTTTCTGAGTTGTCTTCTTTTTGGCGGGAGTTTTCTTCTTTGTTTTCACGCCCTTTTGAGCCGCTTTTTCGGCGATCAGGACCAAGGCTTCTTCGAGCGTGACGCTTTCGAGTTCGCGGTCTTTCGGAAGGGTCGCGTTGATTTTGCCGTGCTTGATGTACGGTCCGTACCGACCTTCGAAGATGTTGACCGGCTGTTCGTCGTCAGGGTGTTTTCCCAGTTCCTTGACCGGCGTCGCGCCTCCGCGGGTTTTGGCCTGAGCGAGCAGCTCGACGGCGCGGTCGAGCCCAATCGTGAGGACGTCG
>DATKCB010000207.1:0-7302 GCA_035513495.1 Planctomycetaceae bacterium
GGCAATGACCCAGCGGGGGCTTTTCGAAGTCGATCCCAGCTTCTGCCGCTGCGCGACCGAGTTGACCTTGATCACGATGCCGTCCACCTCGAACTCGAGTTCGGGGATGGCGTCTCCCAGTTTGTGCGCATACTCGCGGGCCTTGTCGATTCCCTGGAAGGCTTTCACGTTGGGCGTCGTCGGGATCCCCGCATTTCGCAGGTATTCCAGAAACTGCAAGTGCGATTCGAATTCGATCCCGTCGTTCGACCCCATTCCGTGGGCAAGAAAGGCCAGTTTGCGGCTCGCGCAGGTTTTCGGATCGAGCAGCTTGAGCGAACCCGCCGTCGTGTTGCGGGGATTCGCGTACGGCTGCTCGCCCCGTTTTTCCTGTTCGGCGCGGAGGTGCGCGAAATCAGAATTGGAAATGTACGCTTCCCCCCGGACTTCCAGGCGAGGGGGAGGATTGTCGATGTTCAACTTGAGCGGGACCGAGCGAATCGTCCGCACGTTGGCCGTGATGTCGTCCCCCATGCGTCCGTCCCCGCGAGTCAGTGCCTGCACGAGCGAGCCGTGTTCGTAGCTCAGTGCGACGGCGACTCCGTCGATTTTGTATTCGACGGTGTATTCGGGAACTTCCCCATCGAGCAGTTTTTCGACGCGGGTTGCGAAATCGTTGAGCTTCGCTTCGTCGTAGACGTTATCGATCGAGAGCATCGGTTCGCGGTGCGGGACCGACTCGAAGGCGTCGATCGCGTCGCCTCCGACCTGATGCGTGGGACTGTCAGGGGAATCGTACTCGGGATGTTCCCGCTCCAGCTTTTCGAGTTGCTTGAGCAGTTTGTCGAATTCGAGGTCCGTAATTTCCGGCCGGGCTTCGACGTAATACAGATGGTTGTGATGCCGCAGTTCTTTCCGCAATCGCTCGATTTCGTCGCGAATTTTTTGGGTCACGTTTCGTTCTCCGGTGATGCGGAGGTTTCCGACCCCCCGGGAGACGGGGCCATTTTCTCGGCCATCCGGGCTTCCCAGGCGGCGAGTTGTGCGTCGTATCGGAGCTGAGCCTGCTTGCGGTCGATGCGAAATCCGGCGAAGATCAGTCCCACGATCAACACCACGAACACCGAAATCGAAACGGGAGCGGTCCGGTCGAACCAGGCACTGATCTGGCGGTTGATTTCGACCGACGGATCGGCCATCGTCGTCGCGAGCATGCTCAGGATGTTGATGATAAATAAGACGCACGCGACCGGAACCAGGCGATACGCTCCGTTCGTGGTACGTTCTTCCACCGGCGGAGGGGCCGAGCCGCCTGTGGTGCTTTCTTTGGAAACGAGGCTGGAATGCGTCATCGGATGATCTGCAAAGGAACTAACGTGTCCGATCAGTTTAACAAAGCGGACAGAGCGCCGCGACAGAGGATGCGCCCGTGAGAATACTGCCGGTTCTGGATCTGCTGGACGGGGTCGTCGTGCGCGGCGTGGCGGGGGAGCGAGACAAGTATCGGCCGATCCGGAGTCAATTGACCGACAAGACGTCACCCGTCGAAGTCGCCCTCGCCATCCGGGAGCGGTTTTCGCTGAACGAATTCTACATCGCCGATCTCGACGGAATTCTGTCACAACATCCCAATTTCGACTCTCTGCGGGAACTGCACGCGGCGGGGTTCCAGGTGATGGCCGATGCCGGATTGCGCTCGATGTCGGACGCCGAACGACTGTTCGAGTGCGGAGTCGATTCGGCGATCGTGTGTCTCGAAACCGATCCGAAAGGTGTCTTTCTGCGCCAACTGCTCGAACGGTTCGGGCCGGACAAACTGATCTTCAGCCTCGACCTCAAGTCGGGCGAACCGCTGGGGCAGATCGACGACGCGGTGGAAGAGTCACTCGTGAAACTGTGCGAGCGAATCGTCCAGATCGGATTTTCACGTCTGATCGTGCTCGACCTGGCCGCCGTCGGTGTCGCAGCCGGGCCGACGACGCTCGAACTGTGCCGCTCGATCCGCGCGGTGCATCCGCAAGTCGAACTGATCACCGGCGGGGGTGTCCGCGATCTCGACGATCTCGCCCAACTCGAACAGGCCGGGGCGGATGGAGTGCTCGTCGCGTCGGGGCTGCACAATGGGAGTTTGAAAATTTAAACAGGAGGGAACGGAGAAAAGGGAGGGGGATTTTTCTCAGTTCTCTCCGTTTTCTCCTGTGAAAACCGACCATATCTTTCACTTCGAACAGTTCGAAACGGTCGAAAGCAAAATCCACCCTTCCGAGGGTTCGGACCATTTTCTGCTGAGCAGCGTGTTGCGGATGAAGTAGAATGAATGTTCCCTCTTCTGACTCAATCTCCTGGCGGGAACCTCGGATTCTGGAGTTCGCGAATGACCGTTCGACTCTTTCACGCGACAATCGCGACGGCTTGTCTGCTGATTCTGTTATGCCAGAACCTTTGTCCGGGGACAGTTTGCGCAGCCGAAATCTCGCAGGAGGAGATCGACTCGCGGTTGGAACGACTGGCTAAGGAGTTGCTGGCGGACGTGAAACCTAGCGAGTTTGTGAGCGACTATGACAGACAGGTGATGCATTACGAACTAGCTGAAACACTTTTAAAGAATCGCCAATTCCAGTTGGCGGGAACAGTTCTCGCTCAGATTTATGAAGAACAACAATTTGCATTTCCTGGGATCACATATGCCGAAGCATCGCGACAGTTACTGCAACAGTATTATTCGCGTTCCGCGATTCTTGAATATCTGAAAGTTCGCGAACGAAAGCTTGATAGTCAGACAGAACCACAGCTTTCATTGGCTGAACAACGTCAACGAGAGTTCACAGTCGAGAGGCTGGACTGGATTCGAACGTTTTTGATTGATAGTTATTTCATTGATTCGCAATTTGAAGCAGCGATCGAACAGATCGGACTTCTTCACCAACCGGACAATCAAATCGAATACTGGCTGCAACTGATCCCGTTGGAACGCAAAGCGGGAGCGGGTGGTGTCGTCGCGAAACACCTCAATCAGGCCGAAGAGCTGATCGATACGTTTATTCGATCCGAATGGAAAGAGTATCTCGAAACCGATGAGGATGTTCCCAATGATATTCAGGTCCCGATTGTGAAGATCTGGGAAACGTCAAATGTTCCACAGCCGATACTCGATCGCTTACCACACATGCATCCAAGGTTAAATGCGTGGCTTCATCGATTGGGAGTGGAAATTGACGCTGTCGGTGGAATTGCATCTGCGGAATACTTGAAAGAACTTGTGGATGAAAAGTCTCTGAACGATCCCAATTATTTTTCGGGTGAGATCGCTCGAAAAGTTGTCTCCAATGTGCTTGAAAGTAGCTACGAATCTGCGAAATTATTCTTCTTTCGAGGGCGATACGATTCCTTTCGAGAGGAAGTGACTCGCGCATTAATTGCACGGGACAAGCTCATTCATGCCGAAGAGTTCCTGCGACTTGTTGAGGACTGGGACGGTTTGCGTCTGCTGGCGGAAGAACTTTCCCGACGCGGAGACGTGACGAAAGTCCGTCAACTTGCGGAAGCCCTTCGGGCAAATAATCAACTCCCAGGCAAATTTGTACCTGAGACGGTACTCCACCTGGTACATCAAGGAAAAACATCCGAAGCGAAACAATATTTGATAGAGGAATGGAAACAATGGCCTCAAGATGTTGCTCGATGGGAAAAAAATAATCGAGAAGGGTACGATTGGTTGATGAAGAACCCTAATCAAAGAATCGAAATCGAATGCCTGTTCATGAAAGCCTTTCAGAAAACAGGCGATTATCAAACAGCCTTCGATCAATTGAAACAACTGCAGAAGTATGTTCAAGCAATTTCCCCAGACGCTGTTTATTCACTCGTCTCCAATCCTCGTGGTGTTCATCTTCGTAGCGATGCTTGTTCGAAACTGGGAAAGGCCGCAGCTTTTCTCGGTCCGAGACCAATCGCTAAAGAATTGTTCACAGAAGCGCTCTCGTTCGAGCAAGGGAATCGTGATGAAATTTTACTCGACATGGCTGCGGCAGGATTCCTGGAAGACTTTCAGTCAGAAGTCGATAAAATTCACACAGTGATTGAACCATTTGACGACCCAGAAAGAATGAAAGAGTTCTACGAATCGATTCGCAGAAGACTGAAGCAAGATGGCTTCCGAGCTCACTACAAATCGAAAGCCGAGTTAGACCCTGAAAATGTCAACTTCAACGCGATCCAAAAATACGAGGATCAGATAATTCGCTTCTACGCCGAACTCGGGTTGCTCGAAGGTCTCCTCTCCGTCCGCAACTGAGTTTTTGTCGGTCGTCAGAGAGGTAAATCGGGGCGAACTTTCTATAATCGGATCTGAATCATTCCGAACATTTTCTCCCCTCAGATTGTCCCGCTTCCATGACTTTGAATCTGACTACGATCGATTGCACTCAGGACAACGCCGAGGAACTGTTTCGCGAGTTGCGGGAGAAGTTGTCGCCCCGGGGGGATGTGGTTTCCGAGGCGGGGAAGCAGCGGACGGTTGAATTGTTCGGGGAGCCGCTTTCTCCGCAGCAGGTCGTTGAGAAGATTTGCGGAGACGTGCAGCGGCGGGGGTTGGAGGCGGTGCTCGAATACACCGCCAAACTCGATCGGAAGGTGATTGATTCGAAGTCCCTTCGGGTCAGTCCGCAGGAACTGGCCGACGCGCACGCGGCGGCGGACCCGGCGTATCTCGATACGATTCGCCGGATCAAGGCCAACATCGTCGAGTTTCAATCGGCGGTGCTGCCGGAGGATGTCCAGGTCGTCCGCGAAGAGGAAGCGGCGCGGATCGAGTTGAGGCAGCGATATCTGCCGCTCAAGCGGATCGGGATTTGCGTTCCCGGCGGAGCGGCGGCGTATCCTTCGACGCTATTGATGACAGCCGTCCCGGCACAGACAGCGGGAGTGAAAGAGATCGCGGTCGTGGTACCTCCGACCGATTTCGGGGGCTACAACGTCGATCTGCTGGCGGCGTGTCACGAGATTGGCGTGAGCGAGGTGTATCGAATCGGCGGAGCGCAGGGGGTTGCGGCTCTCGCATACGGAGTCGAGGGGATTCCGCGAGTCGACAAGATCGTCGGTCCGGGGAATCTGTTTGTCGCGCTGGCGAAAAAGCATGTGTTCGGCGAGGTTGATATCGACAGCATCGCCGGTCCGAGCGAAGTGATTGTGCTGGCCGATGAAACGGCCCGGGCTGAATTCATCGCGAGCGATCTGATCTCGCAGGCCGAACACAGCCCCGGGTCGGGGGTGTTGATCACGTGGCACGCTCCACTGATCGAAGCGACGCGGGCGGCGCTCGAAGAGCAACTCGACCGGCTCGAACGGGGCGATCTGGCGCGGAAAGCGATGGAGGATTACGGAGCGCTGATTCTCGCCCGCGACGCGGACGAAGCAGCGCGGCTGACCGATCTGCTGGCTCCCGAGCATCTGCACATTTCGATGGACGATCCCGAATCGATGCTCGCCAAAGTGCAAAACGCGGGTGCGATCTTCATGGGGCATTACACACCGGTGGCATTGGGAGATTATCTCGCGGGACCGTCGCACGTATTGCCGACGGGCGGGACGGCCCGGTTTGCGAACGGTCTCAGCTCGATCGACTTTTTGAAACGGTCATCGGTGATCGAGTACAACCGGGCGGCGCTGGCCGAAGCACGGGACGATCTGAAACTGATGACCGACAAGGAAGGTCTGACGGCACACTTCGCCAGCGCGTCGGTGCGGTTGGAGAGGGATTCCGAGTCGGAGTGAACTGGAAACTTCTGTAGGATGGTCATTCCTGGCCGTCCATTGCGTGAGCATCGACGGGCAGGAGTGCCCATCGTACTGACCTCAGTCCTTCAGATCGGCGACGGCGGCGTCGACGTTGTCGTAGAGCTTCCAGAGCCGGTCGAGGTGCGTGATCGCGATCACTTCGCGGCAGTATTTGGTCAGCCCGCTGATCACAAACACGCCGCCCGGACGTGCCTGCGCCCGGTTCCAGGAGCGAAAAATCAGTTCGATGAACGAAGAACCGAAAAACGTCGTGTGCGAGAGATCCAGGATCACCCTCGGCGGATCGGCTTCGTCAACGGCCTTCAGCAGGATATCTCGGAGCGACTCGAGCGCGGATTCGTCGAGGTTTTCGTACTCTTCTCCCAGATGAATGATGGTCAATCCGTCCCGCTGCTCGATTCGGGGGGAGGTTGTTTCGGTCATGGTTGTCTTCTCGCAATCCGTCAGGATCATTTCTCATCGCTCGCAGAGAGCGAGCGGCAAGACTTCCTATCTTAGAGCCTCCAGGCGAACTGTGGCAAGCATGGAACCCGCCGACCGGCGATTTTCGGGAGATTATTCGAGCTGGACGTCGAAATCCCGGATGTTGTCACCCTGCAAAACCGTCAGGCGGACCTGGTCTCCGGGGGAGAATGAGGAGAGGATTTCAAAAAAAAGTTCGACCCGGTCGATCGGAGTCCCATTGATGGCCAGAATGACGTCGCCGGACAATAAGTCCCCCTGCTGGCTGAACGAATAACCGCGCAGTCCGGCTTTGTCGGCAGGACCGCCGGGGATGACGGAATGGATTCGAACTCCCAGTTTTCGCCGTTCGCCCGACTCCTGGTGGACGATCGTCGCCAGTTGCGTATCGAGGCGGATACCCAGCTTCGGCTGCCGGCGAATCGGGTTGGCGGCGATCTGTTTCATTTGCTCGCGAATCGTGTCGACCGGGATCGCGAATCCGAATCCTGAAGTGGCCTGTCCGCGAGTGATGATGGCGGTGTTCATCCCGATGAGCCGCCCGGCGCTGTCGAGCAGTGGTCCGCCCGAGTTGCCCGGATTGATCGAGGCATCGACCTGGATCGCGTCGTGAATCGACGCGCCCTGCGAAAGTCCGATGGTTTGTCCCAATCCGCTGATCAATCCGCTCGTGAGAGTGAGGTTCAACCCGAAGGGATATCCGAGCGCAAACACCGATTGCCCGATCTGCAGATCGGAGGAGGTGCCCAGAGTGACCGGCTGCAACTTGTCTGAGGGCGCTTCGATTTTCAGCACGGCGATGTCGTGCTCGGGAGAGGCACCGAGCAGTTGAGCGGTCCAGGCCGTCCCGTCCGACAGCAGAACGGTGGCCGAACTGGCTCCGGCAATCACGTGAAAATTCGTCACGATATGCCCGTTCTGATCCCAGATAAAACCGGTTCCCAGATTTCGGGGGACCTCTTCGAGGTGCAACTGAAAACCGAGCCGCGCCTCGACCGAATACGTGGTGGCCTGAATGTAGACGACCGAGTCCCGGTTCTCTTTGAACAGGTTCACGGTTCGAAG
>DATKCB010000208.1:0-10320 GCA_035513495.1 Planctomycetaceae bacterium
TGGCGGAGAGCCAGGAGCGTGTGCTCGTGGTTCGGAGATTCTTCCGCGTTCCCTCGGTTGCCGGAGCAAACGGGTTGGAGTGAGAAAACCCGACTGGTTCTCCGGGAATCAATCGGTAGAATGTTCGCAAGCTCAATCGTGGGTATGCTTTCGAGTGTTCCTTGTGACGCGAAAGCAGGCTCGGAATTCGTTTTTTCTCAGGGACAATCGCACGGATGCCACCCTCTCCCCGTCAAATCCTCCTGCTTCCCGAAAACCGATCGGTTTTCGAGGCGCTGCAAAAACTCGGGACAAGGTCGGTTTCCTCAACGCGAAAAACGCGTCTGATTTATGTGCACGGACCGGCGGGGACCGGCAAATCGTTACTGGTGACCCGATTCGTGCGCGATCTTCTGCGGAAGTCCCCGAAAATCAAAGCGGAAATCGTCACCGCTTCCACGTTCGCGGCCGATCTGGCGGATGCCTCCGATGCGAAAACGATCGACCAGTTTCAGGCCCGATTCCGATCGCTCGACCTGTTCGTCTGCGAAGACCTGCAATCGTTGCGGCATCGAAAAGAATCGCAGCAGCAACTCGTCCATTGTCTCGATCATCTGGCGGATCGGGGGAGTACGATCGTGCTGACCGCCACTTCGCTCCCCGGCCATTGGACCAGTTTCGATCCCCGGCTGACCGACCGCTGTCACGGAGCGCTGTCGATCGGCCTGAAGCTCCCGGCATTATCGAGCCGACTCAAACTGATCCAGCACTTTGCCCAAGAGGAACACATCCCGTTCCCGGCCACTGCCGCGAAACTCATGGCCCGGGAACTGGAATCTTCTCCGCGCGATCTGGAAACAGCGGTTAATCAGTTGATCGAACTATCCCGGCGATCGAAGCAGAATATTTCGTTGGAACTGGTCGAGCAGTTTCTGAAACAGGATGTCGTGAGGCCGGAGATTCCTTTGAATCAGATCATCCGCCAGACGGCAAAGTACTTCGATCTGAATGCTCGCGATTTGAAGTCCGAATCGCGGCGGTCCGACGTCGTTCGAGCGAGGCAGATTGCGATGTTTCTGGCTCGCCAGTTCACGAAACAGACACAGCAGGAAATCGCCCGGCAACTGGGCAAAGCCGACCACACCGCGGTGATTCGAGCCGAGAAAAAAATCGCACAACTCCTCGAAACAGATTCGCTGATCCGCCTTCAAGTCGCCGAAATCAAGGAACAATTGCGCTCGTGAGAAGCACCGCGCGCTGCGCCAGGAAATACACGAAAACGAACTGAGTTTGTGGTCAGAGACTGAATCAAGGATGAATGACGTCTCATGACTTTTCCTGCGTTTCCAACCGATTCGCACTTTTCACACCTGGGGAGAGCTGGAAAGAGCGCAAATCCAAAGCCGTTTAAGAGTTCAGAACGATCGCTGCGGGAGCGTTTCTCTGAATAATTCCCGTCTTGCCGGAAATTGCGATATCTGCGACGATTGCGGGAGATTTCGGCGGGTGTCCGTCCGCGCGGAAAGTTTGATTGTTCGATTGCTGGCAAGGATGCCGTTCATGAAATCGGTCTGGATGTTTCTTTCGGGTCTGGTCGCCGGATTGATTCTGATGGGTACTGCCTATCAGTATCATTTCGTTTTGAGCGACGAAGGCTTTGTCGTGATTTCCAAACCCCAGGCGACATTGAGCGATGTGTATGCCGACATTCGAGGCTGGACGCTGCAAGACTGGACCGAGCATTCGGAACTTGCGAAAGCTCTGATCGCGGACGGACGAGGCAATCTCGTCGGCGGATCGATGATCGACGGGACCCTCGATAAATTGTTACCGTCTTCTTCAGGCGACGCTCTGAAAAATCCTCGGTCGGCTTCGGATCTGTCCGGCACATTGCATCGCTGAAATTCCGGATTGTCTTTCACGCATGTTTAGTCCTCCCGGCCATCACGAATTCTGTTCGGCAGATTCTTCCGCTAAGGGAAGGTCTCCTTCGAGTCGGCTGCGCGTCCTGGTCGCGGTTTGCCTTTTGTCGGGCTGCCTGTTCAGCGGAAAAAAAGAGACCGCACAAAACTTGCCCTCTCAGCATTTGGTGCGAAGCGATCAACTGCTCGTGTACAGCGACTTCCGGATCTCTCCCGATCACGAGTTGATATCGGATCTGAAGAATCTGCGTCATCAGGTTTACGAAACGCTCGATCTTCCGATTCAGCGCCGGCCGGTGACGGTTTATCTGTTCGATAACGAGCGGGCTTATCGGGACTATCTTTCCCGGATTTATCCCAGTCTGCCGCCGCGACGGGCCTATTTTTTCAAAACCTCGCAGGAACTTGCTGTCTTCACGTATTGGGGAGAAAAGATACAGGAAGACTTGCGGCACGAATATACACACGGACTTCTGCACGCCAGTTTAAAGACAGTTCCGCTCTGGCTGGACGAGGGACTGGCGGAATACTTTGAGGTGATCGCTCCTCGCCCGGGAGAACTCAATGGAAATTACGTGGGTGAACTGACCGAACGAATCGGAAACGGATGGCGTCCCGCGATCGAACGTCTCGAAGGGATCGAGGAATTCTCGACGCTGCAACGACTCGATTATCAAGAATCGTGGGCGTGGGTTCATTTCATGCTGCATCACACTCCAGAAACACGTCAGGCACTCCTCAGCTATCTGCAGGACTTGCGCGTACAGAGTGAGCCTTATCCGCTCAGCAAGCGGTTGAAAGCTGCCTCCACAGACTACGACAACCGGTTTCTCGTGTATGTATCGAGTTTGAATACTTTCCACGATGGTTTCGACATCTCGGATCGCTCTGCCAGGCACCAAACAAAACCGGGGTTTTCCGCTTGGGCGAACGGCCCCGAAGATCCGCCGGCCGGAGTGATTTCGCTTCGGGATTATCAGTCGGAAAAACTCCAGACCGCACCCGCAATCGTGCCGTGACGATCGTTTCCGGAACTGTCACCGAGCAACGAACCCTCGCCCTGTTCAAAGCGATACTCGGCGACGATGTCCCGCGACTCGGGAAGTAATCGCCTGCCGGTCTCATCGACCAGCAGGCGTCCGGCTTTTGACAATCTGATCGATTGAATCTTCCCCTCGAAGCCCGGAGTGGAGTTTTCGTAGCCCACAGTCATCGTCCCCTCCGCCGGCAGAATTTCGCCGACTCCTTCCCATTCGGCCTGCAATTGATCATCGAGATATAATCCGGCATATCCCGGATGCACTACGATCGAAAGATGCGACAATTCTCCTCGACGAATCGGCTGAACCGAGTTCAGTTGTACCAACGGGAATTCCCGTTCGCCCAGACAGAGATTCCAATAATCGTTCTGAATCTGAAGAGTCCAACCGCGACGCGCATCGTAATGAGAGAAGACCGATCTCGTTGGCGACCGAGCGGCGAGCAGCGGAGTGACGTCCAGTTCCACGATCAGGACGTGATCCTCCTCGAACACATACTCGGGCAAGATGACCTGCGAATGTCCGTCAAATTCCAATGCAAATCCGATCTCGGAGGAATGAATTATTAAGGAATTCGGATCCGACTGCGGAACTGTTGACTGAGCGTCGGCTGACACATCGAGCGGCGCAAGCGCTGTACCCTGTGGATCGGGCCCGAATTGCTGGAATGCAAACAGGCACAATAAAAACGACACAGTCGATACGAGAACGACTGGCCAATTTAACATGGGTTGATGCTCGGAGGTGTTTCGAGTTTGCGGATCCTTCTCATTCGTTTTGGTCGTCGCCGGGCGGATCGAAGTTTCGGCATCTGAATTCACGAGACCTTCGAGAGCCTGACGAACCTCTGTCGCGGAGGAGTATCGGTCTTCCCTCTCCTTGGCGGTCATGCGGCGGTAAATCGCCTCCAGTTCGGGCGACACATCGTCTCGAAAATCACTTAAAGATGGGGATTCGTGATTCCGATGCGAATAAATCTTTTGATGAGCGCTGGCTCCCTCGAACATGGGCCGACCCGTCAGAAGATAAAACAAGGTGCATCCCAGCGAATAAATGTCGGATCGTTCGTCGATTTGACGAAAATCATAGGACTGTTCGGGAGACATGAAATCGGGAGTTCCGACAATCGCACCCTGCCTGGCCGGGCGATCGACCGAACCGACGACAGTGACGCACAGGTGCTGAGCCAAACCCAAGTCGAGCACTTTGACGGTCCCCTCCGGATCGAGAATCAGATTGGCCGGTTTGATGTCGCGGTGAATGATTCCCTGACCGTGCGCGTATTCCAGACCTCGCGCAATCTGGATCAGGAGCTCGATCGTCCGCATCGCGTCCAGGGGGCCATCTTGTTTTACCAACTGCTGCAGATTCGATCCCGGGATATATTCCATCACGAGATACGGTTCGCCCTCGTGCTCTCCCGCGTCGAACGACATCACCAGATTCGGATGCGTCAGTCGTGCCGCGACCTGCATTTCGCGTTGAAATCGCGATCTCGCCGCAGGTTTGGTCAGCACTTTTCGCGAGAGAACTTTGACGGCGACGTCGCGCTGCATCATTCGGTGTCGTGCGCGATAAACCCGACCGATTCCTCCACATCCCAAAATATCCTGGATGACATACACGCCGAGGATCAAGGACTGTCCGTTTCCCTCCCGCAGGCGAGCGACCTGAAATTGAGTCAACAGACCTTCGCGAATCAGGATTTCTGCGACATTGTCCAGAGAATAGGACGCTCGCTGGGAAGGAGTGAGCGTCGATTTCAAAACCGGGAGTGGAACGAGTTGAAACTCCTGAATCTGCCGGAAGAATTGCTCGATCGTCACGGTCATCGCGCACGTCATCAATGAGGGGTAGACGGAAGCAGAAGCAGCATCAGCCGGGCGGGGCTTTGAGGGGTCGCTAGACTGACTCCAAATCCCATTTCGTAGCTGCTTTTCCACGGAATCAACAGCCGCTGGCAGCGCGACTGTTCGTCATACAGTTCGAAAAGAGCCGTTCGTTCCTGTCGCTCAAGATCGAATCTCCAGCGATACAGGGTCCCCGCTTCGAGCAGCAGCGAAATCGTGGCGACTTGCCGATCGTTCTCAAAACAACCGAAAAAATATTTACCAGGATCGTCATCCGCCGGGAACTCGACTGCCAGATAACCTCGTCGCGGTTCGCCCGATGCGAGAAAGATCTGTCCTGCTCTTTGTGCAGATTCGGGATCTGCGGAGAGTCCTTCCCCTAATGAGATCCGGGACAATGAGCGTGAATAATTCATTTTCTGAGTGTTCTTTGCGAGGAGGCTCCAGGTCCCTCGATTCAGGGCACCGATCGGACGAACACAGTAATGCAGGGGAGCTCCATCGGATAATCCCAGCGGAGGCGTCGATGCAGTGAGCGCAGCGCTTTCTTCGCCGAGTTGATGGGCATTCTCCTCGTCGCCGGCTTCGCGCGCTTCACGAATCAATCCGGCGTAAACGGCCTGCAGTTCTCGTGTAGCGATATTTTTCCGCGATTCGAAGATCGATTTCAGATTCCGCGGAATCAGCGGGGCGACCTGCCCAGCTTGATGTCCTCGATCGAGGAATCCCAGCATGGCGCTCCGAAAACGTTCGGCTCGATTCAGTTCATCGAGATGTCTGGAGTTTTGCCACTCGCGTTCCAGGAACTCGAAGATCTCCCGCTCGATGGGAACGAGCCGAGAGAGATAGTTCTCGACAGCAAGATTCCTGATCTCGTCGGCGCAGAGATTCTGCGTACTGCCGAACAGATGCGCGAGCAGCATAATCACCCCAGTCGCGAGATGTGATAACCGGTGGCACATGATCTTCAGGAGTTCGAGAAACGGAAGCTCTCCAGCGTATGTACACAGAGGACGGAAATCAATTTGTTTCTGCGCGAAGCTTCCTCGAAACTCACTCTTCGTCTGCGGGGAGTTCGTAGAGGCGATAGCGATCGTTTTTGAAAACGGGTTCAGACTCGATCGGTCCCAGGCGGCTCGTCAACAGGAATCCTCCACCGGTGAGTGTTCGAAGTTCCCGCAGTTCCTCTCGGTCGTAACGCCTGTCGTCGTAGTTCTCCGACGCCCAAGACTTGAAAACGCTTCGCCGACGGTCCCATTCCAACAATCCTGCGGAATCTTGTGGACAGTCCTTGAATGTGACATACGCGGCTCGCGAGGCGTACCATTTGAAGGAAACCGGACTCGACGGGGTCAGCACGATCGCGTCGGGTGGTAGATTCTCATCGATCCAGCGGCAGGCATCGCGCCAGGCTTCGCGCTGTTCGGGTTTCATCCGATCGGGATTTCGGCTCGGCAGCGGGATCCACAAACACCAGACCCAGGCCGCGATGATCGTCGAGACGAGTATGAGCTTCGCAGCTTTTCCTGTCCCCGACAGCGCGGCTAGCTTCCAAACGACTGATATGGGGAGAATCACATCGACGAGTCGAAAGGGATAGAACTTCATCAATTTGACCAGTAGCGGATCCCAGGCCGGGAGAAAACCGGCCTCGCGCGTGAATCCGACGGCTAAACCTCCGGCCGCCACCAGCAGACTCCCCAGCACAATTCCATTCCAGAGCCGGATCGCACGGGAATCGGCCAAGTGAGAGCGCGATCGGAACCAGAGGGTCAGTCTCAGTTCAAGCACGAGCAAGAGTGCATAATAGGCAAACGCGCTGAGCGGAAACTGGGCAGGGTTCAAATGATGCCCCAAACGCTGGAAGACCTGTATCTGGTCTGCTGCGTACGAGTCGGTCACCGGTTCAAACAGAGTGATCAGAGCAGGAATCACTCCGGGGAGCGAACATGCGAGAAACATTCCGACGAGGAGCGGCCAACGAACTGGCCTGTCGTTGGAAATCGATTGATTTTTCCTGCCGGGGAGCATGAGTGAACACGCGGTGGCAATCAGACTCCAACCACCAACGACAGGATGAAAACTGGTTCCCAAACCCAGTAATGCCGACGAGAGTGTGCGGCGACGGTCGGCCAGCATGGCCCATCCCCAGAAGATGAATCCATAAGCGAACACCTTGGATTCGATTCCGCCCACAATCCACTCGCCCGAAAAACTCTGAAAAGAGAGAGATGCCAGCAGCAGCATCACCGCGAGGACAGGGACCGCGCGGTTTCCGCTGACACGAGAGAGCAGGGCGGTCCACCCGCTGGCGAGCAACCCCAGTCCAACGATCCGTCCGATCAAGGCGGTGGATTCGAGAGACAGGAATTTCGTCAGCCAGCCGATTGCGGCATAGAACACAAAGTGTGTGTTTGAGGAATCGAGAAAGAAGTCATGGGGACAGTAATCGGGCTGCCAGAAGTGTTTCGCTTTGCAGAGATAATGCGGTTCGTTCACTCCGGGAATCGGCGCCTGTACGAGCGAGTACGCCAGACAGAGCACAAACACGACAATTGCCGGGATCGAATTTCGGTTTCTCGCGGGCGACGCATCGCAATTGCTGTCCGGCAGAGAATTCATGAGCGTCGATGATCGTCGATGAGTGAGAGTGAGTGCGGATCGGAATTATAACCGTTCGATCGTACGGAAGAAAAACCCTCCGGCTGAGCGCAAACGAAAAACGCTCTCCGGAATTCTCCAGAGAGCGTTGAGGTTTTACATCTGATGGCAAACCGGGTTACCAGTTTTTGGGGTGCATGAACCACCACCATCTGTCGGTTTTGGAGTCGAACTCGAGAGCCCACGATCCGTCATCCCAAGTCAGCGAGGATTTTCTCCAACCCAACGGAACTTGCGGATAAGGATAGAAAGGACCGATGTATGGCCAAGCCGATGCACCGTACTGCTTGGGATAGGTCACCGCCGAGTAGTTCGGGTAAGCCCCATAGCTCGGGAAGGCGTGAGGCGGCAGGTTCGGTGAATTGTAAACTGCGTTCGAAGCAGCCGCTGCCGGCATTCCATAGGCAGAGGTCGGCATGGCTGGTCCTTGCTGGTAGGCAGCCGGCTGATACTGTTGCGGAATTCCGTATCCGGCAGGGTAACCCGCGGGAGCAGCGGCAGCCGTTTGACGAGGCGCCGCGGTCGTCAGAGCCAGTTTGTTGCTGACCTGATTAACTCCGGCCACCTGTGCAGCGACACCTTCCGCCATCATTTTCTGCTGAGGACTCGCCACCGATCCGCTCAGAGTAGCGATTCCACCCTGGTAGCTGATCTGAATGTCATATCCGCTCAGACCGACGTTCCCCAGAGCGGCTGCGATGTTCTCGGCAACTTCCTGATTGCTGGGACCGGCTGCTTCTTCAGCGGAAACTTGCTGAATCCCGCCGAATCGGGGTTGAGCTGTGCCACCAAAATACGATGCTTGACGAGTGCCTGCATCGAACGGGTTGGCTGCTGTGACTTCGAGTTTGTTGTTGACGGATTTCACACCCTCAACTTCTTTCACCACGGCAGACGCTTTCGCCTTTTGGTTCGCATCGGAGACACTCCCCATCAGAGTCGCAACGCCTCGGTTGTACTCGATCTGGATGTCGGTTCCCTGCAATCTTGCTGTGTGCAAGGCCGCAGCGATGCGTTCCGCCACATCCTGGTTGGTCGTCTTCTCGGACTTGAAAGGGTTCGAGGGGAGGGAAAAAGGGCCTGCCATAAGGGCCGCAGGAGCTGCCGCCATGACACCCAACGTCAAAATCCATTCTCGTAACTTGCGCATGAACAGCTCTCCTTTAGATTCCGTTCGAAGGGAGGGGCTTACTCCCCGCTGAGTCGCCTCGACTTGTCCCGCGACAATCGTGTTCAATCCTTTGTTTAAGATGCCTGGCCGTGACCGAACTGGTACAAAACCCTGCGCATCTCGAATCTTGCCTGTGATTCGTTACTATTATTGATCGGCAATGATGGTCCGATTACACAAACTATTCTGGTTATTTCGAGAAAAATGCTGTCGGAATCTCTCAATCCTCGCTTCCCGCCACGACTTAACTATTACGACCACAACGTGATATGCCGTTTCGACGGCTCCGGCATCAAATTGAGTTCGGGTTCGCGATGTGTCTGTTCGTTCGGATTCACTCGCCTGCTGTAAAGCGTTCGCTTTGGTGGTTTCTTGCGAATAATCTTGGTATTCTTGGTGCATCGTACCGTTTCGTTTCGAGTGACCGCTGAGAAGGCCTGCCCGTTATGGCGAAAAAAACTGCCAAAAAATCGACTTCTGCCACCAAAAAAACAGTCAAAACGAAGAAAGTCACCAAGAAGAAAGTTGCTCGCAAGAAGAAAGTCGCTTCCGACGCTCGCAAGCGGATTGTTTGGGTCATCTTCAACAACAACATGAAGGAAGAGGGCCGATTCCCCTATGATCAGCGAAAGGAAGCCGAGAAAAAACTCGAACTGCTGGCACAGAAATCGAAGAAACCGTTCTTCATCCAGCCGCTCAAGGAAGTAATCTCGGATGGTCCTGTCAAAACCAAAGCCAAATCCGACGACGATAAAGATGTGAAATCTGAGGAAGAATAACGGCTTCCACCAGGATTTCCGTACTTCGCGAGAAGCCTGATGCGACCGATCCGATCTGCAGCACGCAGCTTGCGATCAGTATTCCTCGGCAGCAGGAAGTGGAGGCGGATCGTAAGATCTCTCGATTGGGACTGCATTCTGCCAAGCGGTCTCTGCACCGGAAATCTGATGTTCGGCCCCCATGACGATCGGCCGATTCTGCTTGCAGCAGCCTCGTTGACACCAGAATTGATTGACCTTCGATTCGCACCAGTCGGAGTGTCCGATTCGAGTCAGATCCCATTCAGCACGATACAGCCCATCCAGATGAATCGCCCGGTCGTTTGTTGCGTCGACCAGATTGCCCAGATTCTCCGTCCCAGGCATGCACTGACAACCGCCGAAAATACCGACCAACGGCCCGAATACCAGCAGGATTCGAAGTGATTTCATCGATCAGTTCTCGCATTCGACGGGGATGAGTGAGTTCCATCAACTCGTGTTTCTCTTTTAATCCATCGGGAAACGGCATACTCATTCTTCAGTTTCCTGGCCGAACTGACGAAAAATGCCGGTTCCGGATTGACAGAATTTCTCTGAAAAACAACACTTGCGCCGATAATTTTAATCTGAGGATGTGAGATGTTCGAATCCCTGAAGCTGTTTGCTCGAGCATGGAAATATCGTCGACGTAACGAAATCTCCGAAATCGCCTATCTTCGCCAACATCTTTGCCGAGGGAGCATCGCGGTTGATGTCGGAGCGCATAAGGGGGCTTATCTCTACTGGATGCGAAAAATCGTTGGACCCGAGGGACGCGTCTTTGCGTTTGAGCCGCAGCCACAGCTTGCAGAGATTTTGAGGAAGATCGTTGCTTACAAAAGATGGAGCAACGTCGTCATTGAAAACCTGGGCGTTTCCTCACAATCGGGAACGATG
>DATKCB010000209.1:0-2576 GCA_035513495.1 Planctomycetaceae bacterium
TACAACGGCAAGCAGTTCGAAGGACACAAGCACAACTTCTACCGCTGCATCGCCGAGGGGGGACTCCCCGTCTCCGACGTGTTCAGCCACGTGCAGGCGATGAACACCTGCCATCTCGCCGCCATTGCCGCCCGGTTGGACCGCGTGATCAAGTGGGATCCCCGCGAGGAAAAAATCGTGGACGACGATCAGGCGACCGCATTCTTCTCACGCGAACAACGCAAGGGATTCGAGATTCCTCGGGTCTGAATGAACTTCGCATGACCGTACGAAACCGGGGCGCGGCGACGCGTTCCGGTTTTTTTTGCTGATTCTCGATGAAATCAAATCAACGTGTGTCAGGAACTCATCAAAGCCACACCTGCTCTTCATCATTTTCCGCGATAACGGCAGCCTCCTCGTTCGACGACTCGATCATTCATAAGGATTCCGTACATGACTTTGTTGAAAACTGCTGCGTCGCTGCTTGCGATTTCGATTTTCGTCCTGCTGGGTCTCGCGCTCGAGAATTCCGAGCGCGTCACCACTTCGCTCACCGCCAAAGGGATCGTCTTTCACGACAAAAACGAGAACCGTCGGCGGGACACTGGCGAACCGGGACTCCCGGGCATCAAAGTCTCGAACGGCCAGGAGATCGTCAAAACGGACGCCGATGGACGCTATGAACTTCCGATCGACGACGACACCGCTCTGTTCGTGATCAAACCCCGCGAGTGGCAAGTTCCGCTTAATGAAAACCAGCTTCCCGAGTTTTATTATCTCCACAAACCGAACGGATCGCCCGCACTCAAATACGCAGGCGTCGCGCCGACGGGTCCGCTCCCCGAGTCGGTCGACTTTCCGCTGTATCCTCAAGAGGAGCCCGACACCTTCAAGGCGATTCTGTTCGGTGATCCGCAACCCCGCACGCAGCAGGAAGTCGATTACATGTCGCATGATGTGATCGCCGAGCTGGTCGGAACGGATGCCTCGTTCGGAGTCACACTGGGCGACATCACGTTTGACGACCTGTCGTTGTTCGAGCCGCAGGCGCAATCGATCGCGCTGTTGGGAATTCCCTGGTACAACGTGATCGGTAACCACGACCTCAATTTCGACGCCCGCAACGACCGCGACAGCGACGAGACCTTCGAACGGGTCTTCGGTCCCTCCTATTACTCCTTCGATTACGGAACGGTCCATTTTCTCGTGCTGGACGACGTCCTGTGGGAAGTCAAACCGGACACCGGCAAAGGCTCGTACCGCGGCGGACTCGGTGAGAACCAGATGGAGTTCATCCGAAACGATCTCGCCATGATTCCCGAAGATCAACTCGTTGTTCTGATGATGCACATTCCGCTGATGGATGTCGGAGACCGGCAGGAATTGTATCGCCTGATCGAACAGCGTCCATACTGCGTTTCGATCTCGGCCCATCGGCACGTACACCAGCACTTTTTTCTCACGAAGAAAGACGGCTGGGAAGGCCCCGAACCGCACCATCACATCGTCAACGTCACCGTCAGCGGAAGCTGGTGGCGCGGAGCGCCCGACGAACGGGGAATTCCCAATACTGTGATGGCCGACGGTGCGCCGAACGGTTACTCGATCATGACATTCGACGGACACGAGTACCGCCTCGACTTTCGCGCCGCGGGCCGGTCCGCCGACTATCAGATGCTGATCCAGGCCCCCGACGAGGTTCCGAGCAGCGAATCGGGCAAGACCGATCTGTACGTCAACGTGTTCAACGGCAGCGAACGCTCGACGGTCGAGTTTTCCGTCACCGACCACGGAGAGTGGCTGCCGATGCAAAAAGTCACCGAGCACGACCCCAACTACGTGCGATCCGTCGAATTCGACAAATCGCTCGGAAAAACCCCATGGCCCGCACTCCCCAATCCCGCACGGTCTTCTCACCTCTGGAAAACCAAACTCCCGTCGACCATGCCTCCCGGTTCCTACCTGCTCCGAGTCCGCACGACCGACATGGACGGGAAGTCGTTCGAGTCGTATCGAGTGCTGCGGGTAACGAAGGGATGAAGGGGAAGGGGTGCAGGGTTAAAAGTGGAAGGTTGAAGAAAGCGAAGAATGTCACGGGTGCCATGCCCACATCGCGCAAAAGGGTGTGCATACGAACTCAAGCGTTGATCCACCCGCGTTAGCTCTGCGTAGGATTCCCGTTCGGGATCGAGTATTCTGGTTTCGACGGGATTTCTTTCCATTCTACGCTGAGCGTTCGAAACCATCATGAACAACGACGACCGTGCGATTGAGTCGCTGCGCGATGCCTTGAGTGTTTCGCCCGACAATCTTCCGCTCCGCAAACATCTCGCCGAAACGCTGCTCGGGCGGGGGCGGCATGAGGAGGCCGAGGCGGAGTATCGAACGGCGATGAAACGGCATCCCGACGACTGGGAACTGCAGGTCGGATTGGCGAAGACCTACTATCAGCAGGGGAAAGACACGCACGCCCTGGTCGTGATCGAGGAACTGGTCCGGCAGCGGGATACGCCCGCCGAGGCGTTTCTGCTACATGCCCGATTGCTCTTGCGGACGGGCGATGTCGATTTCGCCGTCAGTGAGTACAAGTGTGC
>DATKCB010000210.1:0-2950 GCA_035513495.1 Planctomycetaceae bacterium
CGCGTGAGGAGTACGAATTCGCGGCAACCGGTGGGGCTGCCGAGATTGTCGGCTGGCGGCTGATTGAGGTACATTGTCCGCATGAAATTCCGTTATGCACTCCCGGCACGTTGTTTTTCCCGAGACCTGAAACAGGCATTCCGCGACATCGCGGCGTTGCAGGTGGAGGGGATTCAACTCGATCTCCGCAACGAACTCCGCCCTGGTGAACTGGGCGAGTCGGGCGTTAAACAGTTCTTGAAGCAACTCGAAGAACAGAATCTGCGAGTCGCTTCGACCGCCTTTCCACTGCGAAAACCGCTGGCCGAACCGGAACTGCTCGATGCTCGGCTGGAGGCGATTCGGGCGGCGATGGCGTTCACGTTCCAGTTGAAGACGCCGATTCTGACTCTTCGTCCGGGAACGCTTCCCGATCCCGAATCGGCTCCCGAACAATGGGAACTTCTGTGCGACGTGCTGAACGATCTGACTCGATTTGGAAATCATATCGGGACGACACTGTGTCTGAGTCTTTCGTTCGAGTTTCCCGCACGCGTGCGGAGATTATTCGCGGATGTCACCGCCGGACCGCTGGGGATTAACTTCGATCCGCTCAACGCGGTGGGAGGACCGCAATCGCCGGGAGAGAGTTTTCGCGAGTTTCACCGGGTCATACAACACGTTCGCGCGCGGGACGGTCTGTCGGATCAGGACGGAACAATTGAAGAAACCGTGCTGGGACGCGGTGAGGTTGACTGGACCGAACTGATCGCACTGTTGCAGGAGGCGAGTTACTCGGGCTGGATCCTGCTCGATCGGATTTCCGGAGAAAACGCTCCGCGCGATCTGGCTTACGGACTCAAATACCTGAAAAACCTGCTGCCGTTTTAGTGCAGTTCGGCGTACTGGACAGAGAACGAATTTCTCCAGATGTGATTCCGGCATGATCGACGAGTCCGTTCAATCTGCTCCCCCCTGCCCTCGCGCGATCTTCGCGGCGCAGGTTGTCGCGCTCCTGATCGGCTTGTTGCTGATCGGTCTGGAAGAATGGCCCCGCGTTTCCTCGGCCCTCGAAACCGGTCAATGGGGCGGACTGCTGATCGATTTCAATTACAACAGCACGCTCCCTGCGATTTTGATGCTGTTGCTTCCTGTCGCGTATTTTATTCGGTCAGGAGTCGCTCAGACAGACTCGAATAATACCCGAGGTCGGAGAACTCCTGTTGGTGTCGCGCTGTTGATGATGTCGTTGGCAATTGGAACACTGTCCCTGCTGATGAGCTGGTCGGTTGCGCAGAACAGAGTCGGACCTGACGATCGTTACGTGTTCGGTCACTTGCCACCCGCATATCACGATGAATTCAGTTATCTGTTTCAGGCACGGACGTTTCTCGACGGACGAGTCTCTTATCCGAGTCATGCTGAATATCCTGAGTTGTTCACGCAGGTGCATGTGGTCAATGAAGGCCGGTTTGCGAGCCGCTATTTTCCCGCAACGGGAGTGGTGATCGCTCCGTTCGAAGCAATGAGATTTCCGAATTGGGGACACTGGCTGTGCGGGGCGTTGACTGCCGCGATGATGTTCTGGATTGGTGTCGAACTGGGAGGACTGCGAGTCGGATTGCTCTCAGGACTATTCACGGCTCTATCACCCGGGCTGGCGCTGTTCTCGAATCTGCTGCTGGCTCATCATCCGACATTGCTCGGATTGTCGGTATTTCTGTACGGATTTCTGCGAATGACGCGCACCCGGTCGGCAGGGGCGGGATTTCTGGCGGGTTGCGGACTTACGTTCGCGATGCTGGCCCGGCCGATGTCGGCAGCGGGGTTCGCGCTGCCGATGGGTCTCGTGCTGCTCGCGGGATTGATCCGTCCCGCCGCTTGGGTGGGAACCCGAAAGACCGCGTTCAAACTCAATCTTGCCGTCGGTTTGCCGGTTCTGGCGGGGCTTGCGAGTCTGCTCCCTTACAATTTTGCGATGACGGGCGATGCCTTCACGACTCCCTACTCACTTTATATGAATACCTACACGCCCCGGCACGTTTACGGATTCGAAAATGTGGTGCGCGGTTCTCACGCCGAGTCGAAAGAGACGTTCCGCAAATACGACCTCTGGGCCGAGAACCTGACACCCGCGAAAGCGATCGAAAATCTTCAAAAGCGATTGCATGCCGCGTCGGTCTGGACGTGGGGTTTGATTCCTCTGTTCATGGCGGGAACGGCATTTCTGGTGCTCATTGTCGAGCGACCTCTCAACCGATGGACGTTAATCGGCTGTTCGATCGTTTCGATATACGTCGTCCACGTTCCGTACTGGTTCTCGGGGATCATGGATTGGCACTACGTACTCGAAAGTTCGGTGCCGGCGCTGCTGATGCTGGCATACGTGACGTCGGTGATGTGGGATTCGTGGGGGCACTCGGGCCGGCAGGGGTTGCGGCTGTGGTGGATCGGTCTGCTGGCTGCACCTCTGCTGACGATGTACATCCCGGCGGGAGAAATGTGGGAGACTTCGCGGATGCGGCTCGCGGTCGGAGAAGTCGCGTTTTCCCGAATTCGTTATCAACGGTTCGACGAACTGCTTGCGGAGAACATCGAAAATCGTTCAGCGATCGTTCTGATCAAACACGATCCTGCCGACGTGCACATCGATTACGTCACGAATGTTCCGTCGCTCGACGCTGCGATCTTGCGGGGGCGATCGGATGAGGGGAAACCGTCCGCTAAAAAAGTGAGGGAACTGCAGAATGCGTTCCCCGACCGCGAAATCTGGTATTTCGACGTCGCACGTCGTTCGCTCGTACAACTCAGCGTTCCCGTCGCGAAAACAGAATGAACGGCCAGTCGACCGTCAATCGCTCGATGCTTTCGATTCTTCTTCGGTCTTGGCCTTTTCGGGCAGGTCGATGTGCAGATCCCAGGCTTTGAGCCAGGTCAGTTCTTCGAGCGTCATCTTGTCCTTCTCGATCAG
>DATKCB010000211.1:0-5172 GCA_035513495.1 Planctomycetaceae bacterium
AACCGGGTCAAACCGCATACCGGGTTCGTCGGCGAGATCGAATCGGGCCTGCACAAGATGATGCTGATCGGACTCGGCAAGCACGCCGGAGCATCGATCTATCATCGGGCGATCAAAAACCACAGTTTTGGAGAAATCATCAAGGCGGTCGCCGATTCGGTTCTGACGAAGTGCGGGATTCTGTGCGGAGTCGCCATCGTCGAGAACGGTTACGACGAAACAGCTCTGATCGAAGCGGTCGCGCCCGAGCGGTTCTACGAACGGGAAAAGGAACTCCTCGTCAAAGCCAAGAACTGGATGCCCAAGCTCCCGTTCCCGCAGACCGATCTCCTGATCGTCGATCGGATCGGCAAGAACATCAGCGGGACCGGACTCGACACCAATGTCGTCGGACGAAAATACAACGACCACGTCGCCACCGAACACGACGACGTTTCCTGCACGCGGATCTTCGTGCGAGGACTGACCGAGGAAACGCACGGCAACGCGACCGGCATCGGGATGTCCGAATTCACCAACAAACGGACGATCGACCAGATCGATCAGCACATCACGGCCATCAACTGTCTGACGGGGGGCCACCCCACCGCCGCGATGCTCCCCATCTCGTTCGAAGCCGACCGGGACGCAATCAAGGCCGCACTCGAAACCGTGGGTCTGATCCCGCCGGAACACGTCAAAGTCATCCAGATCGCCGACACGCTGCACCTCTCGGAAGTGCTGGTCAGCGAGGCCTATCGAGACGAACTCTCCGGCCGGGACGATCTGGAACTCGTTTCGGAACCCGCACCGATGGCATTCGATGAGAACGGGAACTTGATCGATGTGCTGCTTGCTCCGATCGGCGCGTAGTAATCCGTTGAGGTTCGTCCGATCGAAACGGTCTTGGATCTCAGCCACTGCATCCGATTGACTTCGATGACGTCATCTCGCGTCTTGTAGCTCAGTGGTTAAACAGAAACGCGGGACTGTTAATCAAAGCCCAGGCGAGATCCTGAGCCGTCGTCAGCCGTTTGTTTCCGAGTTGCTGCTCGCTCTGCTGAAGATCCAGTTTGAGCTGCGCGAGTTTGGGATCTTCCGAAACCGGCTGGCTCACTTCATTCAGATCGGCTTCCAAAGCCACAAGCCGAGCATCGCGCGGCAGCGGTTTCTTCGCTTCGTTGAGGGCGGCGATCTTCTTTTGAAGTTCGGCGTCCTGCTTGTTAAAGAACTCGGAGATCTGCTTCTTCTGTTCGTCGTTACGCTCTTCGGGTGCAACCGCGAGAATTGCATCGTACGGACTGGCGATTCCCAGTCCAATCGGCCGGGCGTGGGTCGTCACGCTGATCCTGAACTTCCCGAGCGAATGGGTATTGTCGGCGTATTTCTGATCCATCACAAAGGTCAGAATTGTCTCGCCTTCCAAAGTGACATCCGTTTTTGTTTCGAACGTCGCCCAGTGCGAGCTTCCAGTCTGACCCGCGACGGCCCAGCCGTTGTTCTGGGCAGGCTGCTTCCCGTCGATCGAGGTCGTGATGTTGTAGTTGTCCTGATTGAAGTCGGCGAGGGCGTTCTGGAGGTCGATCTTCGTCAGCTCGTCCGGCTTGTCGGCGATTGACGAATTCAGTGTGAATTCGGTGAGTACGAAATTTCCGCCCGTATTACGTCCGGGACCGTTCCCCGGCAATTCGGGATCCGAAAGCGCTTCGAGACGGATTCCGGTGATCCCCTTGAGGTCAGTTTTGTAGCGCACGGTATAAGTGACTTTGCCGTTATCCCCCGTGACGAAGACCGACGAATCGTCGCGGATATCGAGCTTCGCCTTGTTGGAAGACTTGGCCTCGTACGGTTTGAGAACGTGCCACACGACTCCGCTCCCGACTTCCTGCTCCCACTTCGCCTGCTTTTCGGGGAGCGTGGCTTCGTAAGTTTTCAGTTCCGCTTCGGCGGCGGCAATCTTCTCTGCGCGGACTTTCTCCTCGGCCTCGACCATCGGAGCAATTTCCGTCGTTCGCGCATCGACGGCGGCTTGCGCTTTGTCGATCGCGGCGAGGCGTTGCTGCTCGAGTTTCTCTTTCTCGGTCACCCACCAGGTATCCCGTTCTTTGAGAGACGCAGTCAGACTCTGATGATCGGAGTCCAGTTCCTGCATGACCTTGAGCGTCGCAGAGACTTCCTCCTCTGATGCGTGACGATTGAGGATTCGCAGAAAGATTTCATCGACCAGTTTCTGATTGTCCTCGACGCTGCCGACGAGTTTGGCCAGATCGTTATTCCCGTCAAGAATCGCCTCGGCGATCGTCGGTCCGCTGATCAGCGCCATCACGGGACCGAGCTGGACTTCGTTCGTCCGCTCGCATTCGCAGGCACTCTCGCGGGGCGGCCGCCCAAAAGTATTCAGAAAACCTCCCGGTATTTCGATCTCCACATCGGGCAGTTCCGCCGCGCGGGTTCCCGGAGGAACTCCGGGGATTTTCGTTTGCGCGCCCAGTGAAGTATGGATCGCGTCGTACAACACTTCCGCCGGCAACCGCCGGGCGATGGCGTGCGAGTAATTGGTTTTGTCGTCGGCGTTCCAGCGGTTGGCTTCGATCGACAACTGGTACGTCCGCGAGTTGCAGATCAGTTTTTCGATATGACGGATATTGAATCCGCTGTCGATGAATTCCTGAGTCAGATAATCCAGCAAAGCCGGATTCGAGGGAGGATTTCCGGCGCGAATATCGTCGATCGGCTCGATGATTCCGACACCGAACAGATAACCCCAGATGCGATTGACGTAACTGCGCGCGAAGTATTGGTTGTCGGTTGAGGTCAACCAGTCGGCGAACATTTCTCGCCGGCTTTCATCGGCAGCCGATGTGTGTTCAGCTTCGAACGGGAATTCGGGAGCGGTGACTTCGCCGGTCCGCTCGTGCTTGATCTGTCCTTCCGCATTGTCATACACGATTTCATAGAAGGCTTTGGCTCCCTCGACGGCGGTCCCGCCGATTTTACGGTCCTTGCTCTCGGGATCGGCCTTGAGCGCCGTCTGCGCGAAGAAGGCGGCTGTTTCGTAGTATTGGTCCTGCGTCCAGCGTTCGCACGGATGGTCGTGACATTTGTTGCAGTTGAACCGCACACCCATAAACAGATGAGTCGTGTTTTCCATGATCAGGTCGGGGTCGCGGAGCACCTTGTAGTACGAAGCCGCCGGGTTCTCCCGGTTCGAACCGCTCGCCGTGATCACTTCGCGGGCGAACTGATCGTACGGCTTGTTCTGCTCGACCCGCTCGCGAATCCACGCGCGGAACGCCGTGGCCCCTTCGCGGCCGAGAAACTTTCCATTCACCTGCAGCAGATCGGCCCATTTGTTGGTCCAGAATTCGACGTAGTCCTTGCTGCCGATCAGCCGGTCGATCAGTTCGGCTCGTTTGACTTTCGACTCCCGCTGGTCTGCGAGGAATTTCTTGACTTCTTCAACCGGAGGCGAAATGCCGTTCAGGTCGAGGTAGACGCGCCGGATGAATTCGGCATCGGTACACAGTCCGGACGGCTGGATTTTCATCCGCTGCCATTTGTCCGACGTCAGCTCATCGATCTTGTTCCATTTTTCCGGTTCATTCCAGACGAACTCTTCGCGGTTCCCCATCGCCGTCAGGGTCGTCGCCGCGTAGGCTCCTTCGAACCGGCAGAGCACCGGCGCTTCGCCGCGCCGCAGGGCCGTCATGATTCCGAATCGATCGACAGTCGCAATTTCGGTATTCCCGCTGGAGAGGAACGCTTCCTGGGTCACATCCCGTTCGCTACCGTCGGAATAATGCGCAATCACGCGCACCTGTTGACGATCGCCGAGTTTCTGAATGATCGGATTCTTGGGGAAGACTTCGATACTCTTCACCCGCGGAACGGTCAGATCGAGAATTCCTCCCTGGGCGATCCAGTCGCGGATGATTTCGTAATAAGGTTCACCCGGCTGCATCAACTGTCCGCCGGTATGAGGAACGGTTCCCGTCCCTTTGAGAAGCATCAGACTGTCGTCGGGAGAGGCAACATTCGTGCGTCGCGCTCCGTGATCGTCAGTGAACGCGCGCACGTCGAAAATGGAGTCGTACCCGCGCAGCGAAAGCTTGAACCCGGCTTTCCCGTTGGCAGATCCGTGACAGGTCCCCTGATTGCACCCCAGACGCGACAGCACGGGATTCACATCCCGAACGAAGCTCTGCCGGGTCGCCTGGTCGAGTTGGGACACGACGACCGGCACTTCGGCTGATTTTCCGGCCAATGTCAGCCGCAGCGTCGCTTGTCCGTCTTCTAATGGACGCACGACTCCCGAGATCCCGATCTCTGCGACAGCTCGATCGAGCGAAGATTCGACCAATCGCGTCACGTCGATTCGTTCACCGGTTTTCAATATTCCCGCAACGACGAGTTGAACGTATTCGAACCGGCTCTTCAGATCGATCGCGGGGGGCGTCACTTCGAGCGAGACGAGTTCCGCTCCTTCAGGAATCGACTCCCCTTCCAATTGAGACGGCTCGGGAGCGGGTGTCTGGGCGATCCCCATTTCCTTCATCGTTTTAGGTTCGTTGGAGATGGGAACGGGAGCGACGTTTTGTTTGATTTCTCCGGTTTCGGGATCGATCAGGCGGATGATTCCGTCAGTTCCCGATGCCGCCAGCGTTTTTCCATCCGGATGAAACGCGAGCGCGTACAGACCGGCTTCAGCGATCGGCGTTCGGGAAATCAACTTGACCCCGTTACTGTTGTACTCTTCCATCTTCTTGCGTTCTTCGGCGTTCCATGAGGTTGGCAGTTTTTCCTGAATCGCCTTGATGTCGTTGGGGAGACTGGTATCGAACTCGTACGAATAGACCTGCACCTCACCCGCTCCATTCAGACTGCTGCACGCCGCGAGACGCTTGCCGTCCTGACTGACTGTGACGTCGAAGATCCGTCCTCCGATCGCAGGCATGATGCGGATCAGGTTGGCGTCGTCGCCGATCACCCGATTCGTGAGCCGTTCCATCCGATAGACTTTGGCAACTCCGTCCGATCCTCCGACGACGACTTCGTTCCGCTCGGGATGCCGGGCCACGGCCTGCACGCCCCCTTTGAGCGCTCCGGGTGTAATCGACGTGATGTTGTCGACGAACCGCTCGGTCGCGACTTCGGTCAGCTTGACGGTCATGTCCCGCCCGACCGACGCCAGCA
>DATKCB010000212.1:0-4519 GCA_035513495.1 Planctomycetaceae bacterium
ACTATTTCGGATTCGGCTCGCAGGTCGTCGCGGGAAAAACGGGATTCGCGATGCAGAACCGGGGAGCCCTGTTCGCCCTCGACGATACCCACCTCAACCGTCTCGAACCGCACAAGCGCCCGTTCCACACGATCATCCCCGCGTTCGTCACGAAAGACGGCAAGCCGTGGTTCTCGTTCGGAGTCATGGGAGGCGACATGCAACCGCAAGGCCACGTGCAGGTACTCGTCAACCTGATCGACTTCAAGATGAACGTCCAAATGGCCGGAGACGCCGCCCGCGTCCGCCACGACGGCTCCCCCACTCCGACCGGCCTTTCGCAAGAAGAACACGGAGGCATCCTGCTCGTCGAATCGGGCATCCCGGAAACCACCGTCGAACAACTCCAGCAAAGAGGCCACCAGATCCGCCCCACCAACGGAGCCTACGGCGGCTATCAGGGGATTTTAATTGACCACGAACACGGCGTCCTGCGCGGCGCGACCGAATCACGAAAGGACGGGGCGGTAGTGGGGTATTAATTGAGTCGAAAACTCTGCAACTGTTTAGCGTCAGTGTTGGGCAGCACTCTGAATGGTGTCACGGTCGAAGGCGATGCGGTACGACTTGTTGATCCCCGTCGGCACCCAACCTTCATAGACGAACAACGCACGGTCCTTAAACGTCTTGCCGAAATACAGATGATGCCGTCGAGTGGCATCGTGGGAACTGAACAAACTTGAGTACGTAGTGAAACCATCGCCGGAACCCATGGGTTTAAGCGACTTCGCTCCGTGATGACCATCAAGCGACCATGAGGCGGAGAATACCTCTGATTTATCAAGTGCTGTCTGTAATTCGTTTGTGATCATTTCCCGTTGCTCGAATGCTGCATCTGACCGATCATCAGGATCCGGTAATTCCTTTGCTCGCTCCTCGATCAGAGCAATTTCCGCAGCATACGCCGTTTCGATGTACTTGCGATTAGCGTCGAGTTCAGCTTTGTTACGCTGCACCGTCACCACCAGCACGCTGATGAAAACCGAAAGCAACACTGCACTACCCAAAAGAAATCGTTTCATATTCATATCGCCTCCGGTTTCGACGGGTGGCTGGGACGTGATTAATCAAACGATCGAGAGAAAACCAGTTTTCAGGAGCACGATCGCAAGTCGCCAATCCGCGTCACGGCCCCAGTCGAACGGTTCTCGGCCCTTCGACTGGGGCCGTGTTGTGATCCCCCCTCCGCTCCTTAAATGCTCGAGATGCTCAACAGCGGGTGTCCGCGAGTTTTTCGGTTCGCAGCGGTGATTTGATTCCGACAGACTCGCTCGCTCCAGCCCTCGTATCAGACCGCGCAACCCCCCTCCCATCCCGCTTTCTCTTTCCAACGCACGAGTTCCGTCGATGCGCTTCCTCTGTTGCGCAACTGACCCGTCATCAGTAGAGGCTCATCGGAATTCCGAAAACCCAAAATCGAATCGATCGGCGACTGAATACCCCTCTCGTTGCTACATCCTAAATCCTCGCGGCTCCGCCGCGCAACACCGAATGATGAAACAAACCGCGAATCGAAATTATTCCGCGAAAACCCGATCGGCCACAAGATGTTGTGGTCCGAGGATTCGCCAACCACAAGATGTGCCAACTTGAGAACTTGAGAACTTGATGTCTTCCAAAAACCTCAAGTTCTAAAACCTCGGGACTTCTCAAGTTCTAAAACCTCGGGACTTATTGATGAAATGGGAGCCGAATTGTGAAACAAGCAGAAGGAGGGAGATGTTGATACTTCACGGCAGACAAGGATGTCTACGCTACGATCCGCGCAACAGGATCGGCACCCGTCCGAGGGATGTCCGCGCCCGTCGACCTGGAGGCCGAACGGTTCACTCCATGCCCCGCCGCCCGATTTCGAGAGCCTTCCGGACAACCGGGCTGTCGAGACCCGACGCATTGTCCCCAGGCGAAACGTCATCTTGCCCTAAATTCATAACTGTACTAGGATTCCGCCTCTTTCCGGCACCCTCAAAGCAGGAACAGAAACCGTTGATTCGACGCTCGTGCAGAACCATCAAGCACATCGTTCTGGCCATCGTTCTGCTGGTCGGCGTGGTCTGCTGCGCGGAAGTCGCCTGGCGCGTCTATTCGATCTCCGAGGAACGACTGGATGTCGCTCAAGAAATCCCGCTGATTCCCTGCTACGCGACCTATCATCACCTGCAGCCCGAGGGGACGCTCAGCATGACTGCGGCGGACGGCTCGGAGAAAATCTCCGTCCGGCTCAACAGCCTCGGACTGCGCGGACCGGAACCGGCTCTCGTCAAAGCTCCCGATCGATTGCGGATCGTCTGCCTCGGAGACGAACTCGTGTTCGGTCCGGGATTGTCCGACGGAGATCTCTTTACTGCGAAACTTCAGCTTCATCTGCAGCGCGCGCTGCCGGTCGAAGTGGAAGTGATCAATGCGGGAGTTCCGGGGTATTGTCCACTGTTGTCGCTGCTGCAATATCGGCACACGTTGCGAGCGCTGAAGCCCGATATCGTGATTCAGACGTTCGACATGTCGGACGTCGCCGACGATCACGCGGTCCGGGCATTCGCGAAACTCGATGAGTCGGGTGTCCCGATGATCTGCGAAAATCCGGCGCTGAAAGCCGACGATCGGCTCAAATCGATCGAGCGGCATTTCCAGACGCTGCGGTGGGCGAAGTGTCAGATCGCCGAATGGAAGTCGGCTCCCGGACAGGAAAGTTTCGAGGACATCTCCCGCACGGTGGGACGCTATGCGTGGATTCGCGAGTCTCCACCCGACTGGGAGATGTACGTCGCGCACGCGCTCGAACCGATCGGTCAGTTACAGGAACTCTCCCGCGAGAGTGCGGCGATCTTCCTGTTTTCAGCGTTTCCCGCCCCGTGGCAGGTTTCGGAAGAAGCGACCGGCGATCAGCGGACGCGACAGAAGTTTGGAATCGCACCCGGCGTGAAATACACGAATCGGGAACCGTTCGCGCGGCTCGCCGCCTACGCTCAGGAACACCAGCTCGAATTTCTCGACGTCTCTCAGTTCATCGATCAAGTCGGCAATCCGGAAGATCTCTACCAGACCGACGCACCCTGGTTAACCGCTCGCGGACACGAGGTGTACGCCGCGTTGCTGGCCGGTCGTCTGGTTCCGCGACTGCAAGAGCGTTTGAGATTTTATCGTCCGGCGAACACCGCGGGACCGACCGCACAAAATCCGGAAACCAACATTCCCCGTTAGGAAAGATGTACGATGGGCACTCCTGACGCGCCCAACAAAAGTAGATAAAAGTAGGACGGGAACATTTTTCCCGTCCAAACCGAAAGCAGTTCCGATCGACGGGAAAATGTTCCCGTCGTACGTTCTCTGTCGCACAAATGACAACAATCACTGACCCCCCGCGGTCCCTCCTTGTTAAGGGGGAAAGAGTTATATGGCGAGGGGAAGCAAGAATCATGGAGGATCGTAGATGCTGACCACCAGCATCCGTCGTAAACTTTTAGCCGGGCTGGTGCTCGTCAGTCTGATCCTGTTCGCGCTGACCGCCGGCGGCAGCTACGTGCTGATGTCGTACGAGCGGGTCGTGAACGATTTCGATCAGGTCGTCACCGAAGCGCCCCGCCGCGATGCGATGCTCGACGCGACGGTCAAGCTGCGTCACGAACTGAAGCGATTTCGCACCGAGACCAAGGGCCGCTGGAACGAAGAACTCTATCAACAGCGCAAGACAACTTTTTTGAAGCAGATCGCAGCAACGCAGAATGCAGCACTCGAATTTCGCCGGCGTCTGGAGAAACTCGGTGACGGATCTCCCAACGACTTCGCGACGGTCGTCAGCGGATTTCTGTACTCCGTCCAAAGGCAAATCTACAACATCGCGAAACGGATCGATCATCTCGCCGAACACGAAGACCCCGCGAAAGAACTGGTGGCGATTCAATCCGCCGTCGATGACCTGTTGTTTGACGGCATCTGGAAACTGGATGAACCGGTGGGGGATATGTCGCTTTCGCTCGACAAGGCCCATAAAGTTTATGAAACAGGAAACCAGACGCTGATCGTCGCGGGCGTCTTTTCGCTGATCTCTCTGCTCTGGTTGATTCGCTGCGGATATCGCTGGCTCTTCCAGCCGATCCGGGCGCTGTACGAAGGGACGTCGCGCGTTGCCCAGGGAGATTACGACTACCGGGTCCAACTCGACCAGAACGACGAGATGGGAGAACTCGCAGAAGCGTTCAACAAAATGACCGCCCGCTTTCAGGAGATTACCGACGACCTCGATCGTCAGGTTCGCGAACGGGTCAATCAATTGATCCGCTCGGAACGGCTGGCGAGCATCGGATTTCTGGCGGCGGGCGTCGCGCACGAGATCAATACACCGCTCACGAGCATCTCGATGGTGGCCGAGTCGATCCTGTTGCGGAAGGAACAACTGCTCGGACATCTCACTCCCGAAGAGCGGGCCGATCTGGAAGAAGATCTGGAGATTCTCCGCACCGAACCGCAGCAGTGCCGCACA
>DATKCB010000213.1:0-8611 GCA_035513495.1 Planctomycetaceae bacterium
TTGTGATTGGTACGCCGTTCGCTCTTGACGGAAGCGAGAGTATTCTGCGCATCGGAACCGCCCGACTCCAATCTGGCAGTTTCGACCGCTCCCACCATAATTCGAACAGATTGTCTTTGCGACTCAGGAGAACAGCGAATGGCCAAGAAGAAGTCCAGTTCCGGTCCAAAACTCGTCCCGTTGGGGGATCGAGTGGTCCTCAAGCGTGCCGAAGCGGAAGGTAAGACCGCCGGAGGAATCGTGCTGCCCGATAGTTCCAAGGATAAGCCGCAACGGGGAACTGTGATCTCCGTCGGTGAGGGTCCGATCAACAGCAAAGGCCAACGGATCGCATTGACCGTCAAGGCGGGTGACGAAGTGATTTTCTCGTCCTACGCCGGCGATGAGATGAAAGTCGGGGACGAAGAATATCTGTTGCTGCGGGAAGGCGATATTCTCGCGATTTGCTCGTAAGCTCTGAAGTTCACACACTCTTTACAACTACCACACACACATTTCTATATTTCGCAATAGCGAACAGGAGAGATACTTATGGGTGCGAAGATGATTGCCTTCGACCAGGAAGCTCAGGAAGCCATGCGGCGCGGCGTGTCGAAACTCGCGCGAGCCGTCCGAGTTACCTTGGGACCCCGAGGTCGTAATGTCATTCTGGAAAAAAGCTTCGGCTCGCCGACCGTCACCAAGGACGGCGTGACCGTCGCGCGTGAAATCGAGTTGCCCGACAAATTCGAAGACATGGGCGCTCGGATGGTCAAGGAAGTCGCCAGCAAGACGTCCGACATCGCCGGAGACGGAACCACCACCGCCACGATTATGGCCGAAGCCATCTACAACGAGGGTCTCAAGGCCGTTGTGGCGGGTGTCAGTCCGATCGAGATGAAATTCGGGATGGACAAGGCGGTTGCCGACATCACCGAAAAGCTGCATTCGATGGCGATCGAATGCCGCAACAAGAAAGCGATCGCCCAGGTCGGGACCGTCGCCTCCAACGGTGACACCGAAATCGGTCAGATTCTCGCCGATGCGATGGACGTCGTCGGGAAAGACGGAGTGATCACGGTCGAAGAAGGCAAAAGTCTGCAGACCGACTTCGAAGTCGTCGAAGGGATGCAGTTCGACCGCGGATATCTTTCTCCGTATTTCGTCACCAATCCTCAATCGATGGAATGCGTGATGGAAGACGCCTTCGTGCTGATTCACGAAAAGAAGATCAGCAGCGTGAAGGATCTGGTTCCGATTCTCGAGAAAGTCGTCAACGCCGGCAAGCCGCTGGTGATCGTCGCCGAAGACGTCGAAGGGGAAGCCCTCGCGACGCTCGTGATCAACAAGCTACGCGGAACCTTCCACGTCGTGGCGGTCAAAGCTCCGGGTTACGGAGACCGCCGCAAGGCGATGCTGCAGGATCTGGCGATCATGGTCGGCGGGACCGCGATCTTCGAAGATCTCGGAATTCAGTTGGAAAATCTTCAGCTTTCCGACCTCGGTGTCGCCAAGAAAATCGTCGTCGATAAGGACAATACCACGATCATCGAGGGGGGCGGGAAAACCGCTGATATCAAAGCCCGGATCGACCAGATTCGCCGCGAACTCGAAAACTCGACCAGCGATTACGACCGCGAAAAGCTCGAAGAACGCATTGCGAAACTTTCGGGTGGTGTTGCTCAGGTGAACGTCGGAGCGGCGACCGAATCCGAAATGAAGGAAAAGAAAGCCCGCGTCGAGGACGCGCTGTACGCGACGCGTGCGGCCGTCGAAGAAGGAATTCTCCCCGGAGGCGGAGTCGCGCTCTTGCGTGCCTCAATCTCGATGAATCCCAAAGGACTGACCCACGACCAGAAAGTCGGATTCGAAATCATCGTGCGTGCCTGTCGCGCTCCGCTGACCCAGATCGCCGACAATGCCGGCGTGGACGGCAGCGTGATCTGCGAAAAAGTTTCTGAGATGGAAGGCAACATGGGTTACAACGCGGCCACCAACAAGTACGAAGACCTCGTCAAGTCGGGGATTATCGATCCGACCAAGGTGACCCGCTCGGCTCTGCAGAACGCGGCCTCGGTTTCGATTCTGCTGCTGACCAGCGACGCCCTGATCGCCGACATGCCGGAAAACGGCAAGAAAAAAGGTGGCGACGAAGACCTGTATTGATCTTCGCGCGGCGCAAAGTCAAATTTCAAAATCTGAACCCGGCAAGGAAACACCTTGACGGGTTTTTTTGTGGGAGGTTTGCTGCATCACCCGAGTGCTGGTAATTTTAAGCTTCCAGCGACTGCTTCAGCGCCTGCAGGTTCTCTTCCAGCGTTTCGGTTTGAAGGATGACTTTTTTGCGGACGGTGGCGATCTTTTTGAGGATTTTTTCGCTGTGTTTTGCAATCGAAGTGGCCGATGACTCTACGTCCGTCAACCCGTCGGTCTGATTGATGATTTCCTTGATCGCTTTGTCGAGTTCGTTAAAATCTTTTTGTTGACTCTGGTTGAGGTCGGCGGTTTTGACGCAGAGCGCCTTGGCGAGGGTGTAACCGACTTTGAGAAACAGATCGCTGTTCGCATCCTCGGCATCCCAGATGACGAACACGTCGTCACCGTAGCGCGTGACCGGTTCGAGTCCGGCGGGGGCGGTTTCGCGGGAGAAGACGAACAGACCGATCTGGGCCTTTCGGTTGTTTCGGGCTTCGGCGATTTCCTCGCGGGCCTTGTTCAGATCGTACGACTTGTCCTGCTTCGCTTCGATCACGATCTTTTCACCGCGGGCGATCGATTCGGGACTCAGTTCGATCACAACGTCCCCTTTTTTGTTGTGCCGGATGATCCCGGTGGTGTTGCCGGTATGCTGGGCGATGTCTCCCTGCCGCTGCGCCTCCCGCTGGATGACTTCGAACAGGGTTTCTTCGAAGGTGAGTCCATGCCGGGTCGAGCGGCGTTCTTCTTCCTTGCGGGCCTTCATCGCGGCGAGGGCTTCCTTGACTTCTTCCTGGAATTTCTGGTTCGAGTCCTGCTGGGATTTCAGGGTTTCGGTCAGTGTTTTCTGCAGCCGGACGAGCGATGATTCTTCGTTGTCGAGCGAGAATTCCTTGGTGATCGTCTGCTGCGCCTCGTTCACGTTCTTGACGAGCCGCGACAGGGCCGAGCCTTCTTCGTTGAACGAGAATTCCTTCATCAATCCATCGATTTTTCCTTCGAGATCCACGGAAAGCTGGCCGTGATTCTCCTTGAGTTCCCGGACCAGCCGCGAAAGTGCGGAATTATCGTCGTCGAGCGAAAACTGGCTCAAGACATGCTGCCGTTGCGAGTGCAGTTTTTCGTCGAGAGTTTCTTTCATCAGGGAGAGAATTCCCTGCGACTGTTCGGGGCTGAGCAGTTTCATCAGCTTGCTTTCTTCCCCGAAATGCGACAGCAACGTCAGGGAGAGGGCCGAATCTTTTCCGTCAATTTGTTTTTTGAGCGCCCGTTCGAGTTCACCGTCTTCGCTGACGAGAAGCTGCACCCGTTCCTGAAATCGTCCGCTCTGGGGGTCGAAATAATCCTTGAGTACGTGTTCCATCTGCTTGCGGAGCAGATCGTTGTGATTGTCGAGCCGGTTTTTGAGGTCGCTCATCAACGTTTCGCCCTCCCGGCGGATCACGTCGGCATCGAGCCGTCCGCGTGCCTGCTGCAGGGCGAGGACGCCGATTTTGAGAGCCTTCAGTGCAAACTCCTCGCGCCCGAGACCGGGGGAGAACTGTTCGAGTTCGGCGATGACTTCGGGATCGGAGATCGTCAGTTCGAGCATCAGCTCGGTGGAGACTGCAGAGTCCATGCGGTTGATCCTGCGCAGAAAGTGCGAAAAGTTGGAAAGGTATGAAAAGTGTGATAAGTGAAGCGGACCCATTCTACCAGCGTTTGCGACCCGATCAATTGTTCATTCGCGAATCATTTGCAGGCCGACGGATGAAACGGGGTTTTCAGTCCTGAACCGGGGAGCTATGCTTCTGTTTGCTGAAACTTCCTACGAATGGAGTCGTTATGTTTCGCCGCAAATCCGCGAATGATCTCAAGCAGTTACAGCCGCGGCGGATTTGCCTGATCAAGCCGAGCGCGCTGGGGGACGTTGTGCAGACGTTGCCGCTGCTGCCGGTGCTCAACGAATGCTATCCCGACGCGACGATTACCTGGGTGATCAGCAAAAGTTTCGCGGAGTTGCTCGAAGGGCATCCCTTGATTGACGAACTGCTGATCTTCGACCGCCGGGGAACCTGGGGGAGCTGGTGGCAACTGCTGCGTCAACTGCGAGCGAAAAAGTTTGATCTGGTGTTCGATCTGCAAGGCTTGCTGCGGACCGGGATCATGACCTGGGCGACGAAGGCACCCGTGCGGGTCGGACTCGAAACAGCCCGGGAAGGATCTCACTGGTCGACCAACTGCACGATTCCCGGCACATCCAGGACGGTTTCGGCGCACGCTCGCAACTGGAGAGTCGCGGAAGTTCTGGGATTCGGCTTGTTTCCTCGCGAGGTGGCGCTGGGTTGGGAACCATCTGTTTTCGAGTGGTATCGAGGACAATTTTCCGGTTGGGGGAAGCGGCCTGTGCTGGCAATCTCTCCTGGCGCTCAGTGGGTGACGAAGCGCTGGCCGATCGAGAAATATGCTGCGGTTGCCGAACGCGCGATCTCGGAATTGGGAATGTCGATCTGTCTGGTGGGAAGCCCGGCGGAGATCGAACTCGCGGCTTCACTCGAAGAGGCGATTCGAACATCGATTCCCGATGCACCGGTCCGGAATCTGGCAGGCAAAACATCTCTCAAACAGTTAGCGGCGGTCTTGGGGCTGGCTGACATGATGCTCTCGAACGACTCGGGTCCGCTGCATCTGGCGGCCGAGTTGGGAACGCCTTCGGTCGGGGTGTTTCTCTGCACCGACCCGGTTCGCTCGGGACCTCCCGGAGAGCAGCACGTGATGGTCTCGACGGAAGTCGAATGCCGCGCAAGTTACAAGAAACAATGTCCGCTCGTGGGAGACCAGCACATGTGCTGCACGACGGAACTCAGCATCGAGCGTGTCTGGTCCGCTCTGAAAGAATGCCACCACCGCAATCAGCGACGTTCGCGAGCCGCTTGATACTTACGGGGGATCGTAGCCGGCTTTGGCGAACGGCTGGCAGCGGAGGATTCTCCAGATTCCTTTGAACGTGCCGCGAACGGCTCCGTATTTGCGGATCGCCTGGATCATGTAATGGCTGCAGGTCGGCTCGAAGCGGCATTGTCGACCGACGATGGGACTGAGTGTCAGTTGATAAATCCGGACCAGCCCGATCAGGCAATTCGCGGGGATGTTCCAGAGGAACTTGAGGAGACGTTTCACGGTTGGCCTCCCAGCATCTGAGCTCCCAGTTTGCGGGCAAGTTTGCGGAGCGACCGTCGGTAATCGCCGAGTTTGGCTCCCGAGTTCTGCCGGGGGATCAGGATCAGGTCGAGCCCTTTCGGAAGGTCTTCGCGAGTGAGTCGAAACGCTTCGCGGAGGAGCCGCTTGATCCGGTTGCGGGTGACCGCCGGACCGTGTTTTTTCGAAACCGACAAACCGATTCTCGGCCAGTCGAGTTCGTTGCGAGCAGCGAAGACGAGCAGATGCGCGTCGCCCGCGCGTTCCTGGAGATCGTAGATTTTCTGAAAATCCGACGACTTGCGGATGTGGTGGATTTTGAGGAATCGGTAACGTTTCATTCCGAACCCTCGTGATTGTCGGGAGGGGCATCCGCGGGAGGGTTTTTGAGATACCAGAGTTCGTCGCGGGGTTGAGAAGGCTGACGGCCTGAGGCGGCGGTCCGTTTGAGCCGGCGACTGACGAGGAGCGTCAGCGCGAGCAGAAAGATTCCGAGGATGAGAATCCCTCCGACGAGAATCATTCCGATATCGAGTTGGCGTTTTTTCTCTTTCTGCTGGTCGTTCAATTCGGTCGATTGGCCGGCGGTAGCCGGTTTATCGTCCTTCGGATTTGCGGCCGATAAACCGTTGGGCGAAGGCGAGTCCTGAGTGAAGGCGTTTGTGCTGCCAGAACAGACAACGATCAGAATGACGACGAGAATACGGAGAGTCATCGCAGAAGGCTTCTCAGAACCAGAGGTTCGCTCGCGGATTGTGGTTTTCGGTTTGGGCCAGTTGTTCGTAAAGTTTCCTGGATTCTTCCGTCAGCGCTGGTGGAACGACAATTTTGACGGTTGCGAACTGGTCTCCCCGCTGTTTCGTCTGAGGAGAGATCACTCCTTTTCCTTTGAGGCGAAGTTTCATTCCGCTGGACGTGCCGGGGGGAACGGACAAAGTCACGGGGCCTTCGTCCAGCGTCGGGACGTCGATTTTCGTGCCGAGCGCGGCTTCCGAGGGAGTCAGCGGCAGATCGAAAAACAGGTTGTTGCCTTCCCGTTTGAAAAACGGATGAGGGGCGACGTGTACGGTGACGAGCAGATCCCCATTGGGGCCTCCGTTCAATCCTTTCGCGCCCTGTCCGGCCAATCGGATCAGTTTTCCGTCGGGAATTCCGGCGGGAATCGTGACGGTGATATTTTCGAGCCGACCGTCCACGCGAAATTGCAGATCGTGTTTTCCGCCCAGGGTGGCGGTGTGGAAAGAAACTTGAATTTCGAGCGTGACGTCGGATCCCTTGCTGGGCCGGGGCCGCGCTTGTGACCTGGCTCGACCGCCCGAGAAGAGATCCTGGAAGTTGAACCCACCACCGAACAAGTCGGACATATCGATCGGACCGCTCCCGCTGTCACCGGCCCAGTGATGGGCGCCCGCACCGGCATGTTTCCAGGCGGTCCCGAACTGGTCGTACTTGTCCCGTTTTTCTTTATCTCCCAGGACGTCGTAGGCTTCCTGGATCTGTTTGAACTTTTCGGCGGCCTCGGCGTCGTCTGGTTTCACATCGGGGTGATATTGGCGGGCCAGTTTTTTGTATGCTTTGCGGATCTCTGCCTGCGTCGCCGAGCGTGAAACTCCCAGAGTTTGATAATAATCGTCTGATGACATTGTGAAGGCCGGACCGCACGCGCTAGCGTTCGTTCAAAATGGGAATTGTCGAGAGGGAAACATCGCTCGGACTGTGAAATTCGCGTCGTCTGCGTCATTATTCTACGTTCGGTTTCGGACGGCAATCAAGCTCGCACGGAGAATCGATGTTTCGCTTCGCTTTGTTCAATCTGCTGAGCCGGAAAGCACGATCGGCACTCGCACTGCTGGGATTGACCGTCGCAATCGTCGGAATGGTCGGATTGTTCTCCGTCATCGAAGGTCTCGAACGGATCTCGAAGGAGAGTTTCGACCGGATTCCGGGCATTATCGTGCTTCAGTCCGGTGCGCCCGTTCCGCTCTTTTCCCGTCTGCCCGCCGAATGGGAAGCAGACATCAAAAGCGTCGAGGGAGTCAAAATCGTCAGCCCCGAAATCTGGTTTCGAGTCAATGTGATCGAAGGAAAAATGACGATCAGCCCTCCGCGATTTCTGTTCGGAGTCGATATCCCGACCTGGAATGCGTTGGAATCGGCTTTGTATCGCGACGATATCATCGAAGGGCGATTCCTGTCGGAGCAGGATCGGGGAACGAATCACGCGGTCGTCAGCCGGTCGATCCAGGAAGAGTTCGAGCTGGAGCTGGGAGACGTCTTCACGGTCAACGGCGACGACGCCACTCTGATCGGAATTTACGAGACCGGATCGATCCTGATCGACATCACGATCGCCATGGATCGGGAGGTCATTCAGCAACGGACGCGGTTCGACGAGAATTCGGTTTCAGCCTATTACCTCGAAACGACCGATGGCGATAACCAAACCGTGATCAAACGCATCCAGGATAAATTCCGCGGACGAACGGGAGAACCCTGGAAACCCACTTCGCTTTCGCTGCCTTCCGATGAAAACCCGGTTCAGACGATTCTAAACGGTGTCGATCGAATTCTCCAATCGCAGCGAAAACCGGAATCGACGACGCCGGAACCCCAACAGCACGAATCGCTTCCGAAATCAAAGCCTCTCTCGTCGAAAGTCCCGCGAAAGAGGGACGTCGATCAGCGTCTGCAAGTCGATGAAACGTTGCCGATCGACGTTCAGTCGGCGGAACAGTGGAGCGAACGTTTCGATCAGATCACGAAAAGCCTCGACTACATCATGCTGATCCTGGCGAGTATCGGAGTGACGATTGCCGTCCTAGGGATCGCGAATACGATGCTGATGAGCGTTTCCGAACGAATCATCGAGATCGGGATCCTCAAAGCGAACGGCTGGTCCCGGAAGCACGTGCTCTCGCTGATCGCGTACGAGAGCGGGATTCTCGGCTTTCTGGGAGGCTGTCTCGGTTCGCTGATCGGTTGGGCCGGGACGCTGATCGTGAATGCGAAGTTTTCCGATCACGTCTCGCTCTACGCCGGACCGGGACTGATAGCCTTCAGTATCCTGTTCGCGACGGTTCTGGGACTGCTGGCCGGCTTGTATCCCGCTGTCTGGGCGATGCGATTGATGCCGATGGACGCGATCCGCAGAGGCTAATATGACCACCGCCATGAATCCCACTTCGCAACAAACGCACGACATTCTCAAAGTCGTCGGTTTGCGAAAAGTCCACCACCGCGGCGAAACCGAAGTTCACGC
>DATKCB010000214.1:0-3977 GCA_035513495.1 Planctomycetaceae bacterium
GGTGTCGGAACTTCGCGAGATTCCCTGAGCCGCGAAGCCGCCCCCCTGTTCGTGACGGGGAAGGACCGTCCGCAGATTTTCCCGTTGCGCCCGGAGTGCCTGATGCAAGGGCATACTGGCCCCGCCCGGATAGGCAAAAACTGCTTTGACTCCGTGCCGAATCAGTGCTTCAACCAGGATGTCTGCACCGTTGACTGTCCGGCGTGCGGTGGCTTTTTCTGTCGTGGACACGATGTCCCTTCCTCTGTAGATAGGAGCTGATAGAGTTGGATGAGCGAGATATTCTCGCAGGATGCTCGCTCTGTGAAACCGACAAACGGGTCGGAATCGGGGACGCTCGCGTTCACCTGCACCAGGATTCGTGCGAATGACCGATCGCATCGATTCTTCCCGCCGAAAGGGAATTCTGATTCATGGTACTTCTGGAAGAGCCTTTTTTCGAGTCAGGGGTTCGTCGGAAACCCAATCCCCACTCAAAAACCTGATAAAATCGACAGATTTCGCATTCGCGCCATAACAGTAAGACCGGAAACTCAGACCGGGACAGAATCCGGGCTGCGGCTCGCTTGATTAACTTTACCGGGAATTCTATGATTCTGACTGAGATTTCGCACAATTTGAGCTGCGGGCGTAGTTTCGTCCGGGCTGATCGATCGGGAGTCAATTGCAGTGACGTTGGATAAAAGTCTTCAAAGCGGCAGTAAACTCGGGCGTTCCCGTAACGTACTCAAACGAGCCGAACGGATTGCGCAGCTCGAACAGGAAGATCGCTGGGTCGAGGGGCAAAGCGCTCTGGGCTTACCCAAGGTGCGGATTATTAAAACCGTTACAGGTAAGAAGAAAAAGAAGAAAACCGAGGGCGAAGAGTAAACCTCGTCTTCCATCAGGTTGCGATTCGGGTACAACGGAGAGAGTTCGTCCTGGAACCTGCTCCGCGAGCGATGACAGCAATTGCAGAGGAGTGGGAACGACCCCGGTCGATGTTCTCTGCGAGATTGCCGCGTGATCCATAAGTTCTTGAAATATGCGGGGTATCCGGTTCGGTCAGCGGCCCGCAAACGTATGCACGCGTTTCTCCAGCGGTGTCGCGACAGCCGCACGACCCAGCAGGAAACTCTGCAGCGTCTGCTCCAGCTTAACGCCGAGTCTCGTTTCAGCCGCGATTTCGGATTGCATCCGGGACTTTCGCCGGACGAATTTCGAGCACGTTTCCCCATTAGCGGTTACGAACGATTCGAACCGTATATCGAACGAGTCAAGACGGGCGAAACGAGTGCCTTGCTGGGGGCCAAAAACGAACTGTTGATGTTCGCACTCAGCAGCGGGACAACTTCGAACTCGAAGTTCATTCCCATCACTCGTCCGTTTCTTGACGATTACCGGCGCGGCTGGCAGGTTTGGGGGATCCACGCGATCGACCACCACCCCGGACTCGATCAGGGAGATATTTTCCAAATTTCGAGCCATCCGAATCGATTTCAAACTTCGGGTGGGACCCCCTGCGGAAATATCAGCGGGCTTGTCGCCTCGATGCAGAGCTTGCTGATTCGATTAATTTACTCGCTGCCCAGGGAAATCGTCTGCGTCGAGAATCCCGAAGCGAAATATTACGCGATGATCCGGCTGGCGTTGGCCGATCCGTTGATTTCGTGGATTACCACAGCCAATCCCGGTACGCTCGTCAAACTCTCCGCCTTGATGGATTCGTACAAAGAACAACTTGTGCGGGATGTCTTCGAAGGAACGTTGAGCTGTCCCTTCCCGATGTCCGTCGCCGAGCGGAAAAGCCTCGTCTGCCGCCGATCGAAACCGAACCGGCCACGCGCCCGCGAACTGGAACGGCTCGTCGAGCAAACCGGGACGCTGCGTCCCAGAGACTGCTGGACCAACCTCAAGTTGCTCGCCGTCTGGACGGGAGGAAGCGCCGGCGCGTACCTGCCGGCCATTCGCGATCTGTTCGGCGAGGTTCCGATTCGCGATCACGGCTTGCACGCCAGCGAAGGCCGAATGACCATTCCGTTCGAAGACGAAGTCTCGCACGGAATCCTCGATGTGACCTCGCACTTCTTCGAATTCATACCGGAACGGGAAATCGACAGTCCCAATCCCGTCTCGCTGCTCTCGCACGAACTCGAGGAGGGACAGAATTACTATCTGCTGATGACGACTCCCTCGGGACTTTATCGATACGACATTCACGACGTCGTCAGGTGCGTCGGATTCTACGGAACCACGCCCCAGCTCGAATTTCTCCACAAAGGCGCGCACATCTCGAACGTCACCGGCGAAAAAGTTGCCGAATCGCAGGTCGTGACGGCAGTCCGCTGCGCAGCCGAGAAACTGAACTTCACGCTGCCGCAATTTACCGTCGTACCGGTCTGGGACGATCCGCCGGAATATCGGATCCTGCTCGAACAATCCGATTCATTGCCGTCGGATCTCGCCGAACGGTTTGCGTCGCTCATCGACGAAGAACTGAAATCGCTCAATTGCGAATATCGGGAAAAACGCGAAACCCATCGATTGGGGAGACTGGCATTTCAACTCGTCCCCGACGGTACGTGGAGCCGGTTGAGCGATCGCCGAAACAGCCGAGTCGGCAGTTCGCTGGAGCAGTACAAGCATCCCTGCCTGATTCCCGACCTCGAATTTTTCAACCAGCTCGATCCCGGAAATCAGCCCTCCGCGCCTTTGAATGAAATCAGCTAGAAGAGTATCTGCCTCAACTCGCCTTGCGTCTCGTCCGGGCGCTGGAAGTCTGAACGAGCGGGGTCGTCTGGCGGATCGGCGTATGCGGTCCCTGAAGCATTAACTGACGCTGTTCCTTGCGGCGTTCGGGTCGCAGGCTCAACAGCGCGGGGAGCAGGACCAGATCGCCGACCAGTGCGGCGAGCATCAGAGCGGTCATCATCATTCCGAACCGTGCCGTCGGGGCGAAACTGCTCAGTCCCAGGGCGAGCATTCCGCATGCGGTGATCAGCGTCGCGTTAAAGATCGCAGCGCCCGTCATCAGAAGCGCCTTGCGGGCGGCCCGCGCGGAACAGTCACCGCGGCTGTAGTGATCCTTGTAACGCACGAGATAATGGAACGTCCCATCGACTGCCAGACCGAGTGCGATACTGCCCGTCATCATGGTGCCGATCTCGACCGGCATGTCGAACCAGCCCAGCAGGCCGAAGACCATCGCGACGGGTGTCAGATTGGGAATCATCGCGATCAATCCCGCTGTGAACGATCTCAGCGAAATGATCATGACTACAGAAATAATCAAAAACGCGGTCGAAAAACTTTCCCAGAAGCCGTCGAAGATCTGGTGTTGAGCGTGTTTCAACAGCATCGCCACTCCCGTAAACCGAATCGGAAGATCGGACGGCACCATCGCTTTCAGGTCGGCAATCGTTTCCTGATCCCGTTTCGCGGCGTTTTCAGAGAATCGTGCGGAAATCCGCCAGTACCGGTCGCCATCGGCCAGAAACCCGCTCTCTCCCTGTTTACTCTGCGCTTTCCCCAACAGAGCGGCGACCTCGAACGCGTCTCCCGGCAGTCGCTCCGGGAAGAACGTGGCTGCGGAAACCGCATACTCGATGCTCGGATGCGATTCGATTTTCGTCCCGATTTCGCGGACTCGATTCAGCTTCTCGACGAAGGGGAGATCCAGTCCTCCGAAATCGACCACGACCTCAATGGATGCAGTCGACGCGAACTTGTTTTCGAGCGTGAGGACGTCCTGCCGGACCCGGTTATCGGCGGGCAGGAAATCCATCGGTTCGATGCGCGAATTCAGTGACAGCAACCCCGCGCCGGTCACCACGATGAGTATGACCGCAACGAAGACTGTCCGGCGGCTGTGCGCGACGACCCAGAATCCGATCCGCGACATGCGAGACTCGAACGGAGTATGCGAGTTGTCCGGCAGTGCCCAGCACGACAGAGCAGCCGGCGTCATCCCGAAACCCACAATCAGAGACACAAAGGCG
>DATKCB010000215.1:0-16777 GCA_035513495.1 Planctomycetaceae bacterium
GATAATCGATGTCGGCGACGATCGGTTCGATCTCGATCGAACTGTTGATCCGCCGGAGCTTTTCCGCCGCCGCGATCGCTTTCGGCAATCGCAGTTCGACGTCCCGTTCGTCGTACAGCACCTGCCGCTGCAGGTTCGACAGCTCGACGAAATCCCGGTCCACGATTTTGATCCGGCCGATGCCCGCCCGCACAAGCTGATCGGCGACGACGGTTCCGAGCGCTCCGCAACCGCACAGCAGCACGGTCTTCTCGGCGAGCTTGCGCTGACCAGCGGCACCGATTTCGCGAAAGAGCACCTGCTTGGAATAACGTTCGAAGTCGGACGGCATAGGACAGGAGGGGGTGTAAGGTGAAAAGTGGAAGAGTCGAAAGTGTGTTCTGTAGGACGGGAACATTTTCCCGTCCAATCATCAAAGAGAGAGTCGCGTTCGAAGGTCTTCGGTCTTCGCTCGCCCGGACGGGAAAATGTTCCCATCCTACATCATATTTCGACATCGTACCGATTTGTGATGGCGGCGTCGATTCTTACGAAACGGGTGTTATCGTGATCTCGTGTGAGTACAATGGTCTTCAACAATACACTTTCTGACGCAGCGAGCGAACTGATGACTGAATTCCCCAGATACGATCCCCGCGAAACCTATCGTTGGAACTACGAACACGCTCCCGAACCGGTGGACGTCGACGTCCCCGAGATGCCGGGGGACTGGTACTTTTGCGGAAAGCCCGTCCCTTCGCCCCTGGGAATTCCCGCCGGACCGCTGCTCAACGGCAAGTGGCTGTTGTACTACGCGTCGCTGGGGTTCGACATTCTGACCTACAAAACGGTCCGTAGCTCGGCGCGGGAGTGTTATCCGCTCCCCAATCTTCAGCCGGTCAACTGCGGACAGCTCGTCGGAGGCGAAACCAATCTCCCCGCTCAACACGAGATGACGGGGAGTTGGGCGGTTTCGTTCGGAATGCCTTCCGCCGAGCCGGACATCTGGCGAAAGGACATCGAACAGACTCGCGCGAAACTGTCTCCCGAGAAGATTCTGTCGGTCTCGGTCGTCGCCACGGAGCATGAAGGCTGGGGGATGGAAGAACTCGCCGAGGACTACGCCCTCTGCGCGAAATGGGCCGTCGAGAGCGGAGCCGACGCCGTTGAAACGAACTTCTCGTGTCCCAACGTCTGCACGACCGACGGACAGTTGTATCAGTCTTCGGTCCGTGCGGGTGAAGTGGCTGCGGCCGTCCGCGAGGCGATTGGCGAGGACGTTCCCTTTCTCGTGAAAATCGGACACGTCAACGACGAAATCCCGGCGGCCCTCTTGCTGGAAGCAGTCGCACCCTACATCTCGGGGATCGCCATGACCAACAGCGTCGCGGCCACCGTCGAAAAGGAGGGGGAACTGATGTTCGATGGCCAGAAACGGGGCATTTGCGGAGACGCCACACGCACGTCGTCGCTCCGGCAGACCGAACTGTTCTCGCGGCTGATCGCCCATCGCGGACTGAATCTGGCGCTGATCGGCGTGGGCGGAGCTTCGACGGCGGAGCACGTCCGAGCGTACCTCGCTGCCGGGGCGGAACAGGTTCACATTGCCTCGGCGGCGATGGCCGATCCGGGCGTCACCCTGTCGATCAAACGGGCATGGGCTGAGTGCGAATCGAAAGAGATGGTCTGAACCGATGCGCTGTTTTGTGTTTGTCCTCGCCGCTCTGCTGTTTGTCGGTTCGATCCGAGCCGAAGAGCCTGCGCAGCAGGAGGCGGTCGATCGACTCATCGAACAACTGAGTTCCTCCAAACGGGTCGAACGGCTCGATGCAATCGAAGCGCTCGAAAAACTTGGGCCTGAAATTCTGGAACTGCTTCCTCCCCTCAATACGATTCCCGACCTCACGGCCCGTTCGTCGCTGCGGCAAATCCGGGTGACTCTCGAACGGGAAGCCGCGCTCCGCTCGCTGGAACCGTCGAAAGTTCACTGGCCCGAGAATCTCACGCTCGGCGAAGCGCTCGTGATGCTGCGAGACCAGACGGGGAATCCGATTTCCTGGATCATCAACGAATCGGCCTTGCAGCAATCGATCGAGACCGGCCCGCGCGAACTCACCTTCTGGGAAGCGGTCTCCCGACTCGACGCACAGTTCGATCTGGTGCTGTCCGAACACAAAACAAAACGGGAACTCGTGCTGTCCCTCGGGGACTCGGCCGATTCTCAACAATACGCCCCGCGCACTTCGGGCGCGTTCCTGTGGAGACTCGAACACATCACGACGAAGCCGGTCGTGAACCACCCCGACGAAGAGCTGTTTCGCGTTATGCTCTCGGTTCACTGCGAACCTCGGTTGCGTCCGTTATTTATGAAACTCAAACATTCGCAAATCGTGATGATGGACGAAGACGGAAATCCTCTCAAACCCTTCACGCCTGAGGCGATCGTCGAACTTCCCTGGGGACAATCGATCGCTCCCGTCCGGTTGCGGCTTGATTATCTCGTTCCGCAAGACAAACCGCCCCGGGAGCTGACCTTGCTGATGGAACTCGAAGTCGACCTCGCAACCGGCACCGCCGACGTCGAATTCCGCGAGTGGGAGCTTCCGCGGGAGTCGATCCGCAAAGCCGGAGTCATCGTCACGCGCGAGCCGCTCGATGCCACACCCGACCGGTTGAGAATTCCCCTGCGGCTTGCCTACGAAAGCGGAGGACCGATCTTCGAGTCGCATCGGAACTGGGTCTATCACAACGAACTGTCTCTGAAACACGGCGAGCAAACGCTCACGCCCGACGCTCCGCTCGAACTGACGCTCGAAGCGAACGGAGTGCTCGGTCTGATCTATACGTTTCGTAAATATCCCGCCGACTGGAAAAACGCAACGCTGCTGTACCGCGTGCCGACGCTGCTGATCAAAACCCAAGTCCGCCTGGCGACAGACCGCGAACCTTTGCTTCTCAAACCCAAATTGAAACCGAAGGAACCCGTTCCATGAATGCCGTCGACTCGATCAAATACACGATCAAACTGACCGACATGATCGTCGGGATGTATCTGGGAGACCTCACGCAGGACGAGATGCTGGTCCGCCCGTGCGAAGGGGGCAACCACATCACGTGGCAACTCGGACACTTGCTCAAATCGACCGTTGGAATCTCTGGCGACGCGATGCCGGCTCCGCTACCGGCCTTGCCCGACGGATTCGCCGACAAGTACACCAAAGAAACAGCAGCATCCGACAATCTTGCCGACTTTCACACCAAAGACGAGTTGATGTCCCTGTACGCGACTCAGCGCGACGCATTGCTCGCCGCCCTCGAGACCCTGTCCGATGCAGACCTCGAACGGTCGGTTCCCGACCACTGGAAACAGATCGGGACAACCACCGGTGAACTCAACGCGTTCCAGCCCTTCCACTGGATGATGCACACCGGCCAATGGGCGATCGTCCGCCGCAAACTGGGGAAACCGCCGTTGTTTTGAATTCAACGGAGAAAATTTTTCGAGATTTTTTGATTGGAACTTGGTAGCTTCGAGAGGTCTCTTTTTGAAGGAGTTGTTCATGTTGCGCTTGCCACTGTTGTGCTCTCTCCTCATTTGTCTTTGTTCGAATTCTCTTTCCGCACAGACCCGCCTCGAAAAAGTCCTCGAAGACCGCAAGAAGGTGCTCGAACAGGGGTTCTGGCTGTATAACAGTCTCGACGCCGGGCTCGCCGAGGCGAAGAAGTCCGGCAAGCCGATGCTCGTCGTGCTGCGGTGCATTCCCTGCGACGAGTGCGTCAAGCTCGATGAGGAACTGATGGAACAGGATCCTCACCTCAAACCGCTGCTCGAGAAGTTCGTCCGCGTGCGTATCGTCGGGACGAACGGACTCGACCTTTCGCTGTTTCAGTTCGACTACGATCAGTCGTTCGCGGTCTTTCTGATGAACGCCGACAAGACGATCTACGGCAGGTACGGAACCCGGTCGGATCGCATCTCGTGGGAAGACGACGTCTCGATCGAAGGACTCGCCCGCGCGCTGGAAGGAACGCTCGAACTCCACGCGAATTACCCTGCCAACAAGGAACAGTTCGCAGGCAAACGGGGTCCGAAACCGATGTATGCCTCGCCCGAAAAATTTCCTTCCCTCGCGTCGAAGTTCACGTCCGAACTCGATTACAAGGGGGATGTCGTCAAAAGCTGCATCCACTGCCATCAGGTCGGTGACGCCCAGCGCGAGGTCTTTCGTGCAGCGCGCAAACCGATGCCGGAAGAGATTCTGTTCCCCTATCCTCATCCGAAAATTCTCGGATTGATTCTCTCGCCCAAGGAGAAGGCGACCATCAAGGAAATCGCTCCCTTCTCGGTTGCGGAATCTTCCGGGTTCAAAGCGGGAGACGAAATCCTGAGCCTCGACGGACAACCGCTGCTGTCGATCGCCGACGTGCAATGGGTGCTGCATAACGCTGGCGACAAGGAAGCTCTGACAGCCCATGTCCAGCGGGCGGGAGAACAGATCGACTTGACATTGCCGCTGGAGTCCGGCTGGCGATCCAAGGGGGACATCTCGTGGAGATCGACGAGTTGGCCACTCCGACGGATGGGGCTGGGTGGAATGAAACTGGCCGAGTTGTCTGACAAAGACCGCCCGAGTTCGCTCCGCGATTCCCGACAAATGGCCTTGCTGGTCCAGCACGTGGGACAGTATGGTCCCCATGCCGCCGCCAAGAATGCCGGAGTTCAGAAGGACGACATCCTGATCTCCTTCGACAACCGGACCGACCTCCTGCGGGAAACCGATCTGCTGGTTTACGCTGCCACGCACACGAAACCGGGCGACCGGATCCCGGTCACGCTCCTGAGAAACGGGAAAAAAATCGAACTGAAACTCCCGATGCAGGAGTGAGTCGTGGGGTGGAAGAGTGGAAGGTACAAGAGTAGAAGGTGTACTCTCTCAATCGAGGGACTCTCCATAACGAATCAATCCACCTTCTACCTTCTACTCTTCCACTTTTCACTCACGTTCAATTGAAGACCTCCCGATTCCCCGGTTATACTGCGAACCTGTTTGAAGCGTTCGGAACGCTGATTTGCTTTCCCGGGAGGGAAAATCTCCGAATTTCGCCCTGCGATCCGAACTTTTCCGCAGTCTGCGCTCTCGGAGGAGAAAACGTCCTTAAAACGGGAATTAACCGCTCTTTTTTTACTTTTTCCGAACAGATTGTGTCCGGACCGGAGATGAAGATGTTTGAGACCGTCGGTGTTGTGGGGGCCACGGGAGCCGTGGGCCGGATCATTCTGCAACTTCTCGAAGAGCGGAATTTCGAGGCGAAACAGTTTCGTCTGTTCGCCTCCGCCCGCAGCGCCGGTTCAAAAGTGACCTTCAAAGGTGAGGAAATCACCATCGAGGAGCTGACGCACGACTGCTTCGAGGGGATCGATCTGGTGATCGCCAGCACTCCCGACGACACGGCCGCCGAGTTTCTGCCGTCGGCCGTCAAGGCGGGCGCGATCGTGATCGATGAGTCTGGCTATTGGCGGATGAAAGACGACGTCGCCCTCGTCGTCCCCGAAATCAATCCCGAAGCGGCGCTCAACGCGACGGGCATCATCGCCAGCCCGAACTGCTCGACCACGCAGATGGTCGTCGCTCTCAAGCCACTGCACGACGCCGCCACGATCAAGCGGGTCATCGTCAGCACGTATCAGGCGACCAGCGGGGCCGGTCTGAAGGGAACCGAAGACCTGTTCGAAGGGACCAAGGCATATCTCGACAAGACCGACTACGAATATCAGGCGTTCGCGCATCCGATCGCATTCAATGCGATTCCGCAGATCGGCAGCGAGAAAGCCGACGGTTACACCAGCGAAGAACTCAAAATGGTCTACGAGACTCGCAAAATTCTGGGAATTCCCGATCTGCTGGTCAATCCGACCTGTGTTCGCATCCCCGTCGCGAACTGCCACAGCGAGACGATCACCGTCGAGATGGAGAGACCAGTCAGCGTGGAAGAAGCCCGCAAGCTGTTCTCCGAATTCCCGGGGATCACCGTCATCGACGATACCGCCCACGGCCAATACCCGCTCCCCTCGACCTGTGACGGTAAGGACGACGTGTTCATCGGACGCATCCGCCGCGACCTGTCGCATCCGAACGGACTCAGTTTCTGGTGCGTCAGCGACAACCTCCGCAAAGGTGCCGCCACGAACGCCGTCCAGATCGCGGAGTTACTCGCCGCCCACCGCCAAGCCGCCACGAGCAAAGCCTGATCTTCTTCGTGCTTCTTACTAATTCCTAATTCCTACTTCCTAACTCCTCCCCCATGCCCGACTTTCACTATCAAGCTGGCGAACTCTACTGCGAACAGGTCCCTGTGGCGAAGCTCGCCGAACAGTTCGGCACGCCGCTGTGGGTCTACTCGAAAGCGCATCTGGTCGGACAGTTGAAGCAGATTCAGGACGCCTTCGCCGAACTCGATCCTGTGATCTGTTATTCGGTCAAATCGAACGGAACGCTGGCGATTTTGCGGACGATGGCCGGAGCGGGGAGCAGCTTCGACGTCGTCTCGGGGGGAGAACTGTTTCGGGTGAAAACTGCCGGGGGAGACACGACGAAGGTCGTCTTCGCCGGAGTCGGCAAGACCGACGAAGAACTCAAATACGCGCTCGAAAACGACATTCTGATGTTCAACGTCGAGAGCGAAGCCGAACTCGACCGGATCAGCCTCGTCGCCGGACAACTCGGCAAGGTCGGGCCGGTCGCACTCCGCCTGAACCCCGACATCGATGCTAAGACGCACGCCAAAACCACCACCGGCAAGAAGGGGAACAAGTTCGGGATGGATTACGAGAAGGCGTCGCAGCTCGCCGCGAAGGTGCTTGCCGATCCGAATCTCGAACTGAAGGGCATTCACATGCACCTCGGTTCGCCGATCCTGACCACCGATCCCTACGAGCAGGCGGTCCAGCGGGGCGGAGAAATCGTGGCCGAACTCCGCGACAAGGGGCACGACATCAACTGGCTGAATCTGGGAGGAGGTTTCGCCATCAGCTACCGCACCGATGAAGGACCGCGGGCTGCCACGTATGCCGCAGCGATCGTTCCCGGAGTCAAAGCCGCCGGCTGCCGACTCGCACTCGAACCGGGCCGCTTCGTGACGGGCAATTCAGCGATCCTCGTCAGCCGGGTGATCTACACAAAACGCGAGGGAGGCAAGCTGTTCGTGATTCAGGACGGAGCGATGAACGATCTCGTCCGGCCCGCGATGTACGACGCGTTCCATCGGATCTGGCCGGTCAAATCTGCCGTCGAAATGCCGCTCGATCTCGAACAGGAGATCCCGGGTTGCGAGCGAACCGACGTCGTCGGCCCGATCTGCGAATCGAGCGATTACCTCGCGAAAAACCGCTCGCTGCCGCCGCTGGATCGGGACGATCTGATCGCGACGTTCAGTGCGGGCGCGTACGGAACCGCGATGAGCAGCAACTACAACGCGCGTCCGCGCGGAGCGGAAGTGCTGGTCGACGGTTCCCGCTACAAACTGATCCGCACCCGCGAGACCCTGGAAGACCTGATCGCCCACGAACTGGTCGGTCTGGAAGATTGAACGAGAGACCTCAATTCGATCTTCGACCGCCGAGCAAGATCATCGCGTAGTAGGCTAACTGCAGAGCCGATTGCAGTGTCGCAGCCACATACGTCAGTGCAGCGGCACTCAACACGCTTTCGACTGCTGCTTCCCCTTGATCATCCACGATCCGATACTCTCGCAGAATCCGCTTGGCACGAGTAGAGGCATCGTATTCGACCGGCAGATTGATCAACTGAAAGACGAGGATTCCCCCGAACGCGACCAACCCGAGTACGATCAGATTAAAGCTGTTGAAGAGCGCACCGAGTACGATCAGAACCAGAGACAGAATCGGCCCGAACTGGGCGAGGGGGACCGCGGCGTTTCGAATCACTAACGGCGCATAGTTCGTGGCGTGTTGCAGGGCGTGTCCCGCTTCGTGGGCGGCGATTCCAACCGCCGCGGCGGACTTGGTTTGATAAACGTCCCGGCTCAGGCGCAGCACGCGATGACGCGGATCGTAGTGGTCCGACAGCATCCCGCCGACCATCTCGACCTCGACATCCTGCAGACCCCCCTGGTCCAGAATGTACCGCGCCGCCGCGGCACCGCTGAGCGGAGTGGGAATCTGCATCCCCCGCGAAAACGCAGAGCGCAACCGCATCTGGGCGTACGCCATCAGAAGCACAGCGGGGAGGAGGAACAGGAGATATAGAATCATGTTTCTATCCTATGGGATCGTGCAGTGAGAGAAATTCCCACAATCTCATTGTAGAGGTCCTGCCCTCGAAGAAAAGTGTCATCAATTTGATGACACTTTTCGCGAATACGCGACAGTTTTCAGATCTCTCGAATTCGCGATCCGAGAATTAACAATTGATTTAAGTGATTAACTCCAGGGGACTTGCGATTTTTCGTCGGGAATGCTTAGCGCGCTTGGCATTATCGTTGCAACTCTTAGAACCCGAATGACAGCCGAATTCCCTTTTCCTCACTTTTCAACGGGAGTCAGTCATGAAACGAATACTTACACTGGGATTCCTCGTCGCCACCTTCGCTCTGTTTGCGAACGTCGAAACGGCCAGCGCGGATCACCGTTCCTGCTATCGATCGAACTATTATTGGGGCGGACACTACGGTTCTCCGTACGACTACGGTCGGGCGAGACACAGGAACTACCGCCATTACGATTACGGATACAACTATCCGCGATATCGCCACCATCACCATCACTACTACGGAGGTTCGAACTTGTACCTTGGCGGTCGCCGAGGTGGGGTCTACCTCCAATTCTGAATCTGACCGGAACTGCACTTGCAGCAGAACAGGAACTCCGGAACCGTTTCGTTAAAACCCGCCGACGAAACGCTCCGGGGTTTCTCTGTTTTTGCGGGGGTGCAAAGTGGAAGGTGGAAGAGTGGAAGGTGTTGTGAGGAAGTAGGATTTAGGAAGTAGTCTCTGGCGGCTCTCGTTTGAAAATTGAACATTTCACCTTGAACCTTGTACTCTTCTACATTAAACCCCTTCGTTTGACATTGGGATTTTGACATTTGACATTCCTCAACCGCATTCCAAAACTCAATACCCCGTCGGGTGTTTCTGGAACCAGTTCCAGGCGGTTTGAATGATCTCGTCGAGATCTTCGTATTCGGGCTTCCAACCGAGTTGATCGCGTATTTTTGATGCGTCGGCGTAGAGGATCGGAGGATCCCCCGCACGACGATCACCCAGCGCCGTGGGAATCTTCCTGCCCGTCACGCGCCGCGCCGACTCGATCACCTCCTGCACGGAAAATCCCCGCCCGATTCCCAGATTGTAAAACTGGAACTCGTTCGGAACGAGGTTCTCCAGAGCGAGCAGGTGCGCCGCGCAAAGATCCTCGACATGAACGTAATCCCGGATGCAGGTTCCGTCGGGGGTGTCATAATCGTTTCCGAAAATTGTAATCTCCGGCCGCTGTTCGAGCGCGGTCTGCAGCACGAGCGGAATCAGGTGCGTTTCGGGATGGTGATCCTCACCGATCGATCCGTCGCGGGACGAACCGGCCACGTTGAAATACCGCAGCGCCGTCACGGACCAGCCGTCTCCGGTCGCGACCAGATCGCGGAGAATCCGTTCGACCATCAGCTTCGACTGACCGTAAGGATTGATCGGCTGTTGGGGAGTCTCTTCCGTGATCGGCAGCGTGTCCGGTTCTCCGTAGGTCGCGCAGGTCGAACTGAACACCAGCCGGCGGACACCGGCAGCCAGCATCGCCTCCAGCAGCGAACCAGTCCCCGCCACGTTGTTTCGATAGTAATGCAGGGGATCGGTGACCGATTCTCCCACGTACGCCAGCGCTGCGAAGTGCATCACCTCGGAAACCGCATGCTCCCTCAAGATTGAGACCAATCGGGAGGTCTGCAACAGGTCGCAGTCGTAGAACGGAACGCCTTGCGGAACGGATTTCCGGTTACCCCGATACAGATTGTCCGCGACGATCGGGTCGCGTCCGGCCCGGATCAACTGCTTGACGGCATGCGAGCCGATGTAACCTGCTCCACCCGTGACGAGAACGGCCATGCTGTCCCACTCTTTCGGTCTCGTGCCTCGATCATGTCAATCAGTCCCTGAACCACTTCTGGCCGATCCCTTCGGAAGAATTCCATCGGAAGCGGGTTGACGCTCCCCCCGGATCGAATTCAGTTTATCCGAACGTCAATCCGTCTCGCTGAAAAAACATTTTCCATCTGTCAGCAAGATGAGTAGTGTATGCAGAAGACCAACTTACCTCAACCAATACTTTTTCTAAAGTTATCGAATGAGTACGCTCGTCAATATTCCCGCGGGAGGCCGAATCATCCTCGGATCGCGATCGGCCCGCCGCCTCGATTTACTCGGACTGCTGGTTCCCGCCGATCAGATTGTCGTCGTTCCGCCCGATGCCTCGACCGAACTCAACTTCGACGGCGTTCGCGATTGGCCGGGCATTGAAGCGCGACTCGAAAAAATTGTGCGCGAGAAGTCCGACGATGTGCGGGATCAGCTCTCGTCGCGGAATCTCCCTTCCGACCTCGCCGACATCATCGGAATTGTTTGCGCCGATACGGTGGTTGTGATTCAGGCAGCCGGTTCGGAAAATCTCGAAGTGCGCGGGCAGCCCAGCGTCGAACACTGGAAATCGGAAGTCGCCGAATGGTTCGACGGGTACTGTTCCGGCAGACCGCACTGGGTTCTCAGCGGCGTCTCGGTGACGACGATTCGGGGCGGCCGCGAGTTTCGGATCGTCAAAACTGAAGTCACGTTTTCCCCGGACAGCCGGCCTTTTATCGAAACCTATATCGGGACGGAAGAACCGCTCGGCAAAGCGGGAGGGTACGGACTACAGGCGGGAGGGAGTCTGTTCGTCGAGTCGATCGTCGGCAGTTCCAGCAACGTGATCGGTCTCCCCCTCCGCGAAACCGCCGAGCTGATCTTGAAGACGCTCGACAAATGAAACTGTGTCTCGGCGAGACGATACGTCGTTTGTCAGGTTTCGAACTCCGTTCATCCGGGTTGCTGACATCTGATCACGCTCGTTTCCGGGAGATCTTCGGAATTTCAGCTACAATCGTCCTGGTTGCGTTCGTTACGATAGAAGCTTCGAGATCAGACAGGCCGTTCGGAGAAGTACACTCATGCGACGATTCGCTCAATCTCTTTCCATCGTTCCCGCGATTGCCGTTCTGCTGATCTCGGGCTGCGAAGATTCGCCGGTCTGGCAGGACATCTCGGGTGACGCTCCCGAGCGGACCACCGCTCCCGGTTCGAAAAGCAATTCCGAGATTCCCGCCTACAAACCTCCCGAACGGAGTGAGGCTCCGAACTCGAGCCAGGCAGTCATCTCCGGTTTTCTCGCGTTGCGGCCGGGCGAAATCACGGACGGACATCTGTCGCAACTGACTGCGCTCGAAGAGGGGCTTGAACAGATCACCCAGCTCGACATCGAAACCTCGCGAGTCACCCTCGACGGCCTGCAGCAGATCGGCAATCTGAAGTGGCTGAACTCGCTGAATCTCTCGCGACGAAAACTGACCGACGACATTTTGATGCAACTGCAAGAGATTCCGGATCTGGCGATCCTCAAGCTCAACAATTGCGGACTGCAGGATCACCAGCTCGCTCATCTCGCTCCGCTGACTTCGCTCCGCGAACTCCATCTGGGAACGAACGAAATCAGCGACGAAGGGTTCGAACAGTTCGAATCGCTCGTCAACCTGGAGCTGCTGGACGTGACGCAGGCGGCCACCGACGGATCGGGCTTCAAAGTGTTCGAAAAAATCAAACCCTTGCAGCTCAAGACCATCATCGCGCACTTTACAGGATTCGGCCGATCCGGTCCGGGAATCGTGAGCGATTGGAAACAGTTGGAAGTCCTCAACATCTCCCGTGGCAATCTCGACGATACGGGGCTGGGCAAACTGAGCCGACTCGAAAATCTGCGCGAACTCGACGTGAGCTTCAATGCGATCACCGATCGGGGCGTGAAAAAAATCGAACGGCTGCCGAATGTCGCAATGCTCAAACTGGTCGAGAACAAGGGCATCAGCAACGCTTCGCTCGAAGCGATCAAAGAGTGGAGCAATCTGCGAACCCTCGAACTCGACCAGACATCCTGCAATCTGGGAGGAGTCCGGGAACTCAAAAAATATCTCCCCAATGTCTCGATTCAGTTTCAGGGCCAGAAATACTGATCCCGCTCGAGAAGGGAGAAACTCGCGGAAGAATCGCGAAAAAGGGAGCCTGTCCGTTTACCCGATCGACCGGCAGCGGTATCGTCGTAGCTGATCGAAACCGGGAGACGAGCGGCGTTTCGGATTCCGATTGTTTTCAATCGTTTGCTCAATGGCTGACAGGACGCTTGAGATGAGACAACTCTGGAAATGGTACAACGAGACATGCCAACTGTCCCACGTTCTGCTCGTGGGAGCCGCGGTGTGGTGCGTGTCAGCCTGGATTCTGTTACGGGAAGCTGCCCCGCTGATCTATGTCGGATTGCACCTGCTCACGACCGGTGTGTTCACTTTGCTGGTGCTTCGCGCACAGCGACAGTCCGAGAGCGATGTGAGCGACCCCAAGTAAGCTCCGGTCGCAGTTTTCGACTCCTCAGTTCAAGACTCCTCAGTGCTGCGGACCTGCACCTGCAGCGCCCCGAGCATCCGCGTGATTTTGTCTTCCTTGGAATTGATGAAGAACACGTTGTCGAGCACGATCGGGCGGTCCTTGGACGCGTGCAGAATCAGCCGACCGCCCCGCAATAGAAAATATTCGAAGACGTCGGAAATCTCTTTTTCGATCCGCATGTGCGGAGCCGAGAAGCGGTCCATGTCGCTCAAGAAACCGTGATGGTGCAGCAGTTCGTTCGGGCGGACTTCCCAATAGTCGAACTGCACGCTGATCAGCACGCCGATGTAGATCAGCGTCATCATCGTGAAGAAGCAGAAATAAAACGCCGAGTTGCAGAACGGTCTTAATTCCTTCAACACGTTGGTCACCGCCGGCAGAAATGTCGGGTTAAACCGGAACAGCGCCCAGAGTACGACTCCCACGGCGACGCAAAAGAAAAAGAGCGTGAGCGACGTCGTGCGCGGAAAGTCGAACGCCAGCACGATCATATTCAGGGCGAGAATGCCCAGAAACACCAGCGCCAGCGTCTCGGTGTCGTCGCGACGTTCGTTCCCCGCCACAAGCATGTAGATTCCCGCGATCAGCGACATGATCCACACAGGATACAAATAAACGATCTTGGGATAGGAGACCAGAAAGATCTGCTTGGGAAGCTCGTCCTTCTTTTTGACTGGATTCGTCTCGGCGGGTGCTGCTGCGTTCATCGCGCTGGTCTCCTGGGAAAACGTGCTTCTCTCGATGGATGTTCTCAGAGATCTTCGGAGCGGAACGGGCGGAGAGAAAACCGTTTCTCTCCGCCGTTCTTATTCCGGTTTAGAATTCGGGAGCGCTCAAACTTTGATAGATCCCGAAACCCAGCACTCCGATCTGATACAGCCCGCGGATCTGCTCGGCTTCGACGAAGTGTTTCGCTTCGAACGAACCTTTTCCAGTCGAAACCGAAAACCCGAGGAACGAGGGCTTCAGTCCCAGGCTCTCGATCTGATCTTCTGTGACAGGGATCGGAAATTTTCCCGATTCGATCGCCGCTTGCAGCGCGGCTCCAACCGTCCCGGCCAGGTCGAACATCACGAGAATATTGGCCTTGGGAAGCAGTTGGCCGCGCGCTCCTTCGTATGCCGCGTCCGATGAGGGAGTTTTCAATCCTTTAAGCAGCAATTCCATCTGCTCTTTCCCGCCCCCGGTCGTCTGCGCGACGAATTGATCGGTGTAGGCGACCCGGGAGACCGCTCCCTCGGGACCGTACATGATCTGCATCATCTGCTTCTGCAGCCCGGTCGGATCGAGCGATTCGTCGAATTCCTGGATCACCGTCATCTTGTCGACTGGATAGCCTTCGATCGTTTCCGCTTCTTTCTCGAACTCGATCGACTGTGTCAGCAGCGGGCTGGAGCCGAGACTGCTCATTCCCTTGAACATTTTCTCGTAGACATCCCGCACCTTGGCCGCGTTCTTTACCTGGCTCAACACCGACATGTTCATCAGCCCCGTGTCGAACGTGCCGATGCGGAATGACGCCACGTATTCTCCGAATTCGAGCTTCTTGGTTTCTTCCAGAGCCTCCTTCATCGATTTCGCATCTTCCTCGGTAGGTTCGAACATCTCCATCATGAAGTTGATGCCCCATTCCGAAATCGACTGCATGTCTCCGTGCATTCCCAGATACGCCAGTTGATTCGCCGGGAGCTTGCCGAACGATTCGAAACTGGCGGGGAGATGCTTGCGGAGCGCCAAGTCGGTTTTCGAATCATCTTCCAGATCGACGTATTCGTGAATCCCGATTCCTGCCGCTCCGACAGTCACACCGACTGTGCAGCTCTTGGTGTCTTTCAAGCCGACGACCAGTGCGTCGAACAGGTCGGAATACATCCCGAGCGCGGCATTCAGGTTGATTCCCTCGATTGCGGGGGCTGAATTGCCGGCCTCTTCGAGTGCCCGCTGAGCTTCGCTGACGCCCCCTTCGATTTCCTCCGCGAAAGTCTCTGCGAGATGTGACACGTTAATCCAGACGGCCGCGTCCGATTGCATGATGAGCTGCTGAGCGTTCTTGTCCGCTTCGATCTCGACGTTCTTCCCGGTTCCCGCGACGCACGCTTTGACGGCGGCGGCGAGTTTGGCGTCTTTCGTGTACAGCAGCCAGTTGTCGTGTTCGATGTACTGGTAATCCTCACCGACGGCGTCTTTGATCGCCGCGACGTCCGTCGGCTGAACGGCAATCAGAACGACCGGCTCCTCGTTCTTGCGGACGAACCCCGCCATCCACCAGTCGGTCCCTTTTTTCACACCGGCTTTCGCGGGATTATCCAGCAATGTTCCCGAGAAGAACGAGAGCGCTTGCACATTTTGACTGTACTGGGGATCGATCGCCTCGACCATCTTCTGGATTTTCCCGATCGATGCATCGGGATCGGCGAGTCGAATCACCACAGCGGCGTCTTGCGGAATCGCACCCACCGGGATCGGCACTGCGGCCTGTGCCGCAAAACTTGACATCAGCAGTCCGAGGACCGCCGAAAGCGAACAGAACAGACGTTTCATAGTGAGTCCCTTGTTGGTTGACGGATTCCACAGTGGAAATTTTGCACCATGGATTTTTTGACTGAAAGTCGGCAGGCGAGTTTGGAGCAAAACAAATCGCAGAACTCTCGCCGCTCGAACGATTAACGGAGGCGACCTGTGAAAAGTTCAAAAAGTTTCATTTTTTTCTGAGAAATCGGTGAATCGACAAACTCCCCAGCATTCTGGCCGAGTCTGAACCAAAGTGCAAATCCCGAATGGAACGAACTCTGACGTTTCAAAAAACTCGATCCCTGTGTGAAGCCCGCCAGAGTACGCGCGGCGGGTTGCTCTATTTGAACTGGTCGGGATTGCCGAACAGTCCGCTTCCCCCCTCTCCTCCGGTTCCCCCTTTGAGCGGGCCTTTTCGCTTGCGCTGAAATTCCTCCCCCGCGGACGGAGCCAGATCTTCATCCCGAACCGGCTCGGGAGCGTCCGTCATCGCCTTGAGTGAAAGACTCATCCGGCGGCTGTCGGGATCGACCGACAACACCTGCACATCGACTTCTTGATCGACCCGCACGACTTCCGTCACGCGACCGACGCGCTTGTGATCCAGTTCGCTAATGTGAATCAATCCTTCGATCCCTTTTTCCACTTCGACGAACGCACCGAACTTGGTCGTCCGGGTGACTTTACCGCGAACCGTCGTCCCGACCCCGTAGGTTTCCGCTGCGATCATCCAGGGATCTTTCTGCAGAGTTTTGAGCGACAGACCGATCCGGCTCTTCTCCGGCTGGAGAGTCACGATCTGAACTTCGACGGCTTGGCCTTCTCGCAAGACTTCCTTGGGATGTTTGATGTGTTGCCAGCTCATCTCGCCGATATGCAGAAATCCGTCCGCCCCGCCGATGTCGATGAACGCTCCGTACTCCTTGAGCGTCTTGACCGTCCCGGGGAGAACCTGGCCGACTTCGAGACGCTGCCAGAGCGTTTTCGCCTGCTCCTGCCGCTCGATTTCGAGAAACGACTTCCGGCTCACGACGAGCTTTCGCTTCGACGGCTTTACCTCGATCACGATCGCCTGCAGTTTTTGACCCACATACGGTTCGAGATCGGCCTGATAGAACAGATCCACCTGACCGGCGGGCATGAACCCTTGCAGCGAACCGACGGTCACTTCGAGTCCCCCTTTGTTGGTCTTGTTGACCATACATTCGATGACCTGGCCGCTCTGGACTTCGTCCCAGTTGCCCCCTACTTTTTTCTTGCCGTGCGGCAGGCTGACGAAGATGATCCCTTCACCGGCGTCGTAGCGATCGACTCGAACCGTCAGTTTTTCGCCCACCGCAGGGATCTTCTTACTTCCGAACTGCCGGACCGAGAGCAATCCGTTCGAGCGATAGCCCAGTTCCAGAAACAGGTTCTCTCCATCGACCGATTGAACGGTCCCCATCAGACGATCGCCCGCTTCCAGTTCATCCTCGGCGGCGGGAGGAGGCAGTTCGTCCGAAGGTTCTTCTTCCAGCTCTGAATCCACTTCCATCGGCAGCGGAGCGGGGTCGTTGTCGAGTTCTCCGCTCGCCAGTGCTTCCGCAATCTCGGC
>DATKCB010000216.1:0-5525 GCA_035513495.1 Planctomycetaceae bacterium
TTGTGATTCTGGCCAACCTGGCGATGTATGTGATTTTCTGGTAACCACTACAGCCCCGCGGCGCAAGCCGTTGGGGGAATGGTTCTCGACGTTCATTTCACAAAACACGCGACGATAGGTTCACGGAGTAGGGTGATTCGAGGGTTGTTGTGAGCATGTGCCGCGTTCCCCCGATTGCTTGCGCAATTGGGCTTTCATTGAACCTACCCCAATAGCGTTTTCACGAGATCGGTCACGCCCAGCGATGTCGATGTGATCAGCAGTTCGCCTGCGTCGAAACCGGCTCCGTAACCGACGGCACGGTTGAGGCTTTCCACCATCCGAAACACGCCGTCTTTCTCGGGCGGGAATTGCGACTGGTATGCGCGGATCGCTTCGAGTTTCTGTTCGAGCGTGTCGGAGATATCGACGACCAGCCGGCCGCTCCCTTCGGGAACGTTGTACGATTGAAAACCGAGGGGATACCAGATCTGTTTCTGAACACGATGCACGGGAAGTTCGTCGAACTCGTCGTCCCATTTGGTGAGGCGAGAATAAAAAATAGCGGCGTCGGTGATTTGCATTGCCTGCCAGTGGTCGGGACTGGCCATCGGGGTTTTGTCGGCGATGCCCATTACGATGTTCGGTCGATAGCGACGAAACACGCGCGCGAGCGCGAGCCGCGATTGGATTCCATCGAAGAGCCAGCGGTTCGGCAGCGTCAACGTTTCCCGCACCTGAACTCCCAGAATCTCGGCGGCGCGGCGGGCTTCTTCGAGGCGCTGGGCGGGGCCCGAACTTCCCGGTGTCGGTTCTCCGTTGGTCAGATCGACCATGCCGACGCGGTAGCCCTGCTTGACGAGCTTGGCCAGCGTTCCACCCACGGCGATTTCAAGATCGTCGGGATGAGCGCCGACGGCAATCACGTCGAGCGGTTCGGGAAGTTCGGTTTTCGCATTCATCGGGGAATCATTCACTCACAGTGCGGATCGTACGCCGAAGTTTCGTTTTCATCGCGAATTTGCTGAAGCCGCCTCGCTCTCACAAAATGCCCGGATCAGTTTGACGAGACGATGCGGGTGCGTCAAATACGAGAGAACCCCGGTCGTGTGCATCCACTCGGTCGTGCTGTTCGGAAGCAGCGAACTGAGTTTTTCGGCAGCCGCTTCCTGGATCGGTCCGTCCCCTTCCGCGCGAATCAACAGAACCGATTGAGTCACACGCGACAAGATTTCCGGATCGAATTGCGCTCCCGCGAGAAATCGTCCCGCCACCGCGCGCGTCCGATTGGTGCCTGTGTTATCGACGTAAAACTGAAACCGCGACGTATCGTACGGAGGGAACCAGACGCGGTGCGAACGCTGTTGCAGATACCATCGATTCGGGACGCGGCGAAACGATCCCGGAACCCAGCGGCCGAACTGTCCCACGACCCGTTCACCGAACGAGAGTTTCATTCCGGCGGAAGCCGCGGGGCAAATCAGCGACGAGATCCGTTCGGGAAACTTGGCGGCGGCCTCGAACCCGACAAGCGAGCCGAATCCTGGAGCGAACAGCGTGAGTCGCTGGTCCTGATGGTGTTCAGCGATCCGGGGAATCCAGTCGGTCAGTCGAGAAAGCCCGCAATTTCTCGACTCCGGATAGTCGAACAGCACGCAGCGAAAGTCATCGCGCAATAGCCAGACCAGCAGGGCGAACAATTCGTGAGTTCCACACAGATTGTTCAAAAAATAGAGCGGAGGCCCCGCCCCCCAGGTTCGTCCCCGCACGCGCGCTCCGTCGTGGTCCTGATACCAGTGTTCGGCCTCATCCACAAATGTCGTGACGACCTCCTGCCATTCGAGAGGCGTCGGACACGGTTCGAGTGCGGCGTCTTCCGGGGGAGCAGGCGGAGCGGATGGAGTGGAGTGTGACGGGACGTCGGACACGGCTTGAACTCAATCAAAAGAGCAGGTGAATAGGGTGATGATAGCCGATCGACGCGACCCGCAACAGTCGCGAGAAGCGCTCTCGGTGGTGCGATCATCTCTGAGGCGGTTTGGCTTCGGGGTGCGTCTCGAGTTTCGCGAGCAGTTCCTTCACGGTCGCCGCCGGATCCTTCAGAATCGGCACGAGTCTCCGCCTGAATGACTTTCCACTCTTACACCCTCAAACGGAAGTTCAGAGCCCCGGTCGCGGAGGTTTGACAGCCGGTTTCCAGGGATTGACGCCGGTCGCCTTTATCTTGCGTTTGAACACGCTGTCTCCACAGGTGACGTACAGCGTATCGAACTGGGGACCGCCGAAGACGACGTTCGACAGCCACGCCGCTTTCGGTTTGCTGATGATGAAATGGACGCGGCCCAGTTGATCGAGTACCTGAAGTCCCACGCCGGTGGTGACGTAGGTCCGGCCCTCGGTATCGACCGCCATTCCGTCGGCTCCGCTCTGGCTCGATTCGTCGTTGACGTGCAAGTGACCGTAGGTCTGTTTGTGCGCGAGCGAACCGTCGGGCTGAATCTGATAGGAATACGTGAATCGGCCGCGCGTATCGTTGACGGTCAGAATCGTCTGATCGGGAGACGCGATGATTCCGTTGGGGAATTCGATCCCCTCATCGACCACTTTTTTCTTTCCATCGAACGTGAAGTGCCACACCTGTTTGTTGGGCGGATCGGTGAAGTAACCGAATCCGGGGAGGATCAAAATGTCGTTGCTGGTCGTTCCCGAGACGACAGTTTCGACGTTTCCTGAGAGATCGTATCGGACGATTTCCTGTTTCATTCCGGCGGCGGCGTACAGTTTTCCGTCGCTGCCGAACATCAGTCCGTTCGCTCCGCCGGTCTCCTCGGCGAAGACCGAGACGGTGCCGTCCAATCCGACTTTGTGAATTCGGTTGTTGGGGATGTCGGTAAAGTAGACTTCACCCTGCTCGCTCACGGCGGGGCCTTCCGTGAAGCGGTGCCCCTCGCTGACCAGTTCCCACTCCTCTCCGGGAATCAACAGTTCGGTCCGCCGCTTCGGAGGAATCCCCGCGACGATCGGTGCGGGGTAATTTTGCCAGAGCCACCGCAGGGCATCCGGCATGATCGCCGTCGAATGCTTGCCGTTGTGGCCCCCTTCGCCCCAGACATGCTTCACATCGTATCCGGAAAACTTCAATGCCGAGAGCATTTGCTCGTTGGAGATAAACCAGTTTCCCGCGTAGATGTCGAGGTCGTTCGTTCCGTCCTGCAGAAAGACTCGCAGCGGCTTCGTTTCGTGCTTGCGGATCAGAATCGGATATTCGTTCCCTCCGCGCAGTCCGACGAATGTCCCCACCGAGGAAAACACGCGGCGAAAATGATCGGGACGTTCCCACGCCGCCGTGAACGCACAGATCGCACCCGAACTCGATCCCGCGATGCAGAAGTCGTTGGAATCGTCGCTGAGGTTGTACGACTTTTTCACCTCGGGAAGAATTTCCTCGATCAGAAACCGGGCGTAGCGATCGCCCATCGCGTCATATTCGAAACTCCGATTGAACCGCGGCTGGGCGTTCTCGTGAGGCGCGGGAACGACGCCCGGAGAAACGAAAATTCCGATCTGCACGGGGACTTCCTTTTTGTGGATCAGATTGTCGAGTACGGTCGGGATCTTCCAGCCGTTGGCTTTTCCGAGTCCGTCCTGCACGATCATCGCGCACGTTTTCTTCGCGGGATCGTATTGTGCCGGAACGTAAATCGCGTACTCGCGAACCGTTCCGGGATAGGTTTCGCTCCGCCACTCGAACGGCCCCTTGATTTCCCCTTTGGGGACACCGGATTGAGGCAGGGAATCGGGATGGGGAGGATAAGTGTCGTTCTCCTGCGGCTGAGCCTGGAGAGAGTTCGAAAGAGAGAGCAGACAGATCAATAGAAGCGTGCGCATGGAGTGAGCCTTGAGAAGAATGAAAGGAGACTGACTGACGATAGGTAGTTGTACCGGCGATTGTCAATAACCGAAAACTCATTGAGGCGGACCATGAAAGCATCACGAACGAGCTGCTGCAGGCCTGCCTGCACTGGAACCAGGAATTCACTCGATCGAGTTGACAGTCACCTCAAAAACTAATAGCGCATTCGATGGAACACAATCAGGTACACCTGCCTCTGAATAACAAAGATGCGGACTGGCTTGAAATCTGCGATGGCCGCCGACACGCATCCCTTCTATGCCATAGCGGAAACCAGCGATGAGTTCGCGATCGTCGAGGGTCACCGTCTCGAATCGGTTCTCATAGACGACATCCCCACGGTGCAGATAACAGCTGTGGACAACAGTGACTCGATCTTTGGCAGAGATCTCCGGTCCATCACCTTGTTCTTCACTCAGAATTTTAATCCCGCTCTTCATAGCGCTTTCGATCACTCACATGAAATCAGAACTAATCCTCCAGAGCATCCCGAATCTGCTTCGCAACTTCCTCTCCGAGTACCTTCGATCCCTCAGGAGTAAAATGCACATTAACAGGCCGCTGCAGGTCTTTGAGCCGGGGCAGGATCACGGAGTACAAATCGTTCACGGCGATCTCGTTTTCGTGCATGATCTTCACGGCAATCTCGTTGTAGCGTTTCACGTCTTCGACGTCGCGGTGCGGTTTAACTCCTGCCGGGTAGGGGGTCGTTGTGGCAAAGATCAGTTTCGCGCCGGTTTGTTTCAATTTGTCGACGATTTCGCGAAGTTGTTTCTCGTAGGTTTCCGGATCGGCCTGATGCGGATCGTCGGGGCTATTGGAGTTCGCGCCGGTTTTCGGATCGACCCGCTTGAGATCGTGCAGTCCGAAATTGAAGTGGATCACGTCCCATTGGCCGCCGTCGAGCATGAGCCAGCGGTCGATGTTTTTGACGCCGTTGTTGGTTCCGGCGCAGTTTTCGTTTGCGACTTTTTTGGTCTGGGGATTGGTCCGCGAAGGCCGCAGCACGACGGCTTCCTCCTTCAGGTGTTCCTGTACGAAGGGTGTGTAGCCGATCGAGATTGAATCGCCCAGCAGGAGCACGCGCGGCTTGTTCTTCTCGGGAGCAGTTTTCTCCTGTGCGAACAACGGAACGGAAAGGATCAAACAGACGGAAAGCATGAAAAGTCTTTGGGGAAACAATCGCATCGTAGCATGCCTTTCATCGAAGAATCGCAGAGTCTGGAAACCACTCACGATAGGCGGTCCTCCGGTATCAAGTCAAACTGCTGATCGAACGATCTGGCGGGTGGAAGAGTTAAAAAAAATGAAAGAGTAGGAGCGGGAGGATCAATAGTTCTTTTCACCGGCTGAATTGAGTCATCACTTTTCACTCTTACACCTTCCACTCTTCCACCCCCGGAAGTGCCTCACGCGCACTTGTTGCAGATCCCCTTCAGCAGAATTTCCTTCACCTGTCCGACTTTGGAGGCCTGATTGCGGCTCTGTACGTCGAACGAGATATCGTTCAGGCAGGTGACGCTGCCGCAGTCGGTGCAGACGAAGTGTGGATGCTGTTCGTCGGCGGGCGTGCCCGGTGGCCGGATCTCGAACCGCCAGACGTGATCCCCCAGTTCGTTGCGCGTGAGCAGTT
>DATKCB010000217.1:0-12662 GCA_035513495.1 Planctomycetaceae bacterium
GCCGGTTCGTGCGGCCGCAGAGGGCGTGTTCGTGATTGGTGAATTTCATCGCGATCTGCCAAGGGTTGAAGGTAGAAAGTTGAAAGTTAAAGGTGAAATCACATTAAGCCTCACGCATCATCGAATTGTTTTAATTGAACTCGCTTTTTTTCGTGTGATTCGAGCCTTTCGTGGTTGTGGCATTACATCTCATCGTATCGTCACAAAATCGTTGTGGCTGAACAAGACGTGCACGAGATTTTCTCGCGCTCGTAATTGGGGATCGGCGGACGGAGCAAGCTGCGCGACCGATGTTGCCGGGAACTTGCTCTGTTCGACTCCCTCGGAAAACTGCTGGGGATGATCATTCAGAAATGTCAGGCAACGCTCCCGCTCGGCACTGGTTGGCGGGCGAGTGAGGATCCGCTCGAACGCTGCTGTTACGAAGGCTTCGTTGTTGTCGGAATTTTCCGCTTCGGTATTCAATTCCCGGGCAATCTTGCGGGCCTGGGTCAGTGAGAGCGAGCTGTTGAGCAGTGCCAGCGATTGCTGGGGGACGACACTGAGTTTGCGTTCGTAGCATTCGTCGGGATTGGCGAGATCGAACAGTTGGAGGAACTCCATCGATTCATTGGGAGTGATCCGGAAGTACAGGCTGCGGCGGAGAATTGACTGTCCCTGCTTCTCGTCGATCTCGGGTCCGCCGCGCGTCAGATCGAGCGTGCCGGCGAGATGCAATAAACTGTCCCGGACGACTTCGGCTTCCATCCGCTGCGAATTCATCCGCCAGAGGTTGACGTTTTCGGGATCGACCTGCTGGTTCCGGTCGCTGTTCTCACCCGCCTCGGAACTCATGCGATAGGTGTTCGAGGTGACGATCAGGCGATGGATGTGTTTCATGCTCCAGTCGTGTTCGGTCAGTTCGGCGGCGAGCCAGTCGAGCAGTTCAGGATGCGAGGGAGTCTTGCCGCGAATCCCGAACTCGGAGAGACTCGCCACCAGGCCGCGTCCGAAGTGACGGCTCCAGATGTGATTGACGGCGACGCGGGCGGTGCGCGGATTGCGTTCGTCGGCGATCCAGCGGGCGAGCGCGAGCCGGCGACCGGTGCTTTGACGAGGATACATTTCACCGAGCTTCGTGTATTCGGTGTCGTCTTTCGACAATGCCTGCTTCGCTTGATCGAGAGCGGTTTTCGCCGCGGCCAGTTTTTTCTCATCGGGGGAAGACTGCGATTCGAGGGCGAACAAATCCGATTCGGCTTGTTTGAGACGGGCTGTTTTTTCGGCGACCGACGCCTGGCGGGCCAACTCTTCGAAATTCCCGGCTTCGCTGATGCGGGCTCTCTCGGCGGCGATTCGGGCGAAGAGCGAGTCCCGTTCGGCTTGTGCGATGACGATCCTCTGTTCCGCGACTTGTCGAGTCTTCGTTGCCGCAGCGAGTTGCTGTTGTAGATCCTCACGCGTGACGGCGTGGAAGGGACTTTTTCGGTTGTCTTCCTTGGACGTTGCCAGTTGAAATGTCTCGGGGAGCGACGCGATGCGCAGTTCGTCAAACTCGGCGGCACCGCTGTGTGTCCAGAGGGCGAATGTGCCTGCCCGTCGTTCCAGCGGAAGTTTGTAAACGATTTTCAGCTCTCCGTTCAGCCAGACGTTAAGATCGCGATCCCGAACTGCGAGATCGACGGTCAGATCCTGACCGATTTCGACCGGAGTCGGCACGATCCCCGCGGCGGGGTAGGCTTCCTGACCGTGGTCCCGATGAAACGCCTGAATGCCGGAGTTTCCGTTACTCGAGTAAGTATAAATCGCTTGCCAGGATGTGCGGTCGATGACGTCGAACGCGACGCCGACGGAATGAATCGCGCCTTCGGGGCGATGCTTGTAGCGAATGCGGGCCTGGAAATTCTGGGGATGCTGCTGTTGTGTGACGTTTGTCAAGAAGGTGCCGACTTGAGATTCGACCAGTTTTCCGTCGAGATACTGCCAGTCTCCGCCCAACGGTTTCCAGACATCGGGCCGGGGTCGGCTGAACTCGTCGTGCAGAAACACGTTTTCTGCGGACGATTCGGCTTCGGTTTTCTCCGGCTGAGAATCAAACGTTTCGATTTTTTCTCCCAGACTCGTGATCTGCCGTTCGACTTCGCGGACCGCTTGCTTCGCCTGTTCGATCTTCCGTTCGGCGAGTTGTTCGGATTCGGCAACGAGTTCCGGTTGGAGTGCGGGGAAGAAGCTTTCGAGAGGGAGCTCGATCGGTTGAATCGCCAAGTCGGTGTGGCCGAGCACGTCGATGACGCCGGGCGTGAGGGGATGCCCTTTGTCGGGGTAGCGGTCATCGCCGCGCTCGAACAGATAAGTCACTGCGTCGGGTTGCTTGTCGTAGACGCGGGCGATTCCGTCTTTGAGAACCATGCCCAGCGTCGCATCCTTTTCCAATTCGGTTTCGGCAGAGAGGCGATCGGTGCGAAAGTCGTGCGGCTCGAAAAACGCGCGGAAGCGGTAATATTCATTCTGCGAGATCGGATCGAATTTGTGATCGTGGCAGCGGGCGCATTTGAGCGACATCGAGAGGAAGCCCATGGCGGTATGTTCGACCATCTCGCGCATCCAGACGTTGCGGTCGAATTTGTACCAGTTGCGCCCGAGGAAGCCTGTGGCGGGGAGAACTTCAGGATCGGCGGGAGCCAGTTCGTCTCCCGCGAGCATCTCAACGATCATCCGGTCGTAGCCTTTGTCGGCGTTCAGGGAATCGACGATCCAGTCCCGCCAGCGCCAGATGTGACGCTGGCTGTAGCGAATCTCGTTGATCCCCCGGCTGCCGTACCAGTCGCTGTAGCGCCAGACGTCCATCCAGTGGCGTCCCCAGCGTTCTCCATACTGAGGACTGTCGAGCAATTGATCGACGACGCGTTCGTAGGATTGGGGAGACTCGTCGGACAGAAACGCGTGCAGTTCATCGCGGCGGGGAGGGAGTCCGATCAGATCGAGATAAACCCTCCGCAACTGGGTCGCTCGATCGGCCATCGGTTGGGGTGAGAGTCCCGTCTGTTCGTGCCTGGCAGCAATGTATCGATCGATGGGATTTCGAGACCAATCGATCCGTCTGATCGTCGGCAGTTCGGCTTTCACGACGGGTTGGTACGACCAGAAGTCTCGTGGATCGGCGAGATATTCTTCGTTTTCAGGTGCAGGAAGGCCTTGCTCGATCCAGGCATTCAGGAGTGCGATTTCCTGAGCGGTCAGCGGAGTCCCTTCCCCCTCGGGCGGCATCCTCGAGTCGGGGTCGGCGGTGACTCGTTTGAGAATCGGGCTTTGGTCCGGTTTACCGGCGACGGCGATCGCTCCGGAATCGCTTCCCCGCCGAATCAACTGTGAAGCATCCAGGCGAAGTCCGGCCTCTTGTTTGAGTGATCCATGGCAGGCCACACATCGCTGCGCGAGGAGCGGCTTGATCTGCGTGAGGTAATCGATACGGTCTGCTGCATGAGACCATCCGCACAGCAAGAGGAGTGTCAAACTGCACACGAACTTCATTGCGGGATGTCCCCAGAATTATCGACGACGGCTTATGCGTATATCTTACTCGAATTTCTCCCGGATTCTCGGTTTTTCTGGTGATTTTCGCAAATGGAATTCGTCTGAAAAATGGATTCCCCGCTCGCGAGCCGATTTGCGGGAAACTCTCCGAATTTTCATTGACAAAGCGACACCGCGCTACGAATATAGATAGGCACCCCGAGTTCATTTCCCGCGACGTTCAATCCCTTCCCATAACCTTGGTCTGAACATCAGATCGAAATCCGATTAACTCCCTTTCTCCTCCCCCCAAGATACGGATATTCCATTGTCAGACTCCTTTCGCATCCCGGTCATCGGGATCGTAGGTGGTATTGGCTCAGGTAAAAGTACCATCGCGCGAGCCGCGGCCAGACTCAAACCCTGGTATGTGATCGACGCGGACGGCATCGGACATGCAGTACTGGAGGTTCCAGAGGTTCGAGTACAACTGAAATCAGCATTTGGTCAAACGATATTTGATGCATCGGGTGCCGTGATTCGTTCCGCTCTGGCGGAACGGGTGTTCGGTTTCCCTCAGCAGGAGAACAAACAACAACTCGAGTCGATCGTCCATCCCGTCATCCGCGCCCGGATTCTCGCAGCCATTCGCGAAGCCGAGCAATGCGGACAGTATGAAGCGGTTCTGCTGGATGCGGCGGTTCTGCTCGAATCCGGCTGGCGGGATGTCTGTTCGGCCGTGGTGTACATCGATGCGAGTTTCGAGGACCGCTTGAGTCGCGTTCGCGAAACCCGCGACTGGTCCGAGGATCAATTGCGAGTTCGTGAAGCGTCACAGTTATCTCTCGATCAGAAAAAAAAGCATTCCGATTCCGTCATTTCCAACAGTGGAGAATCCTCACAAGCCGTCCGACAGTTGATCGAATTTGTCGATTCGATCGGCGCGTCCATCAAAAAGTAACCCCCCTTTCCTGTTTCGGCGTTCCGTTCGGCTCGCTCGATTCCCGGCTGGCCCCGATTGCCACGACTCCTTGATCCCATCCCGAGACACAAGTTCCCGTCATGAGCACTCCGCAAACACCGCTGTCCGAAGAACTGAATCCCGAAGAACTCCCCCCGATGGGAAGCGATCGTTACGAACGCGCCAAACAAGGCGACGTCAACATCGCCGAACTCCAGCGGATGACGATCCGGGAACTGCACGAACTGGCCAAGCAGGAACAGCTCTCGGAGTTTCACAGCCTCAAAAAACAGGACCTGATCTTCAAGATCCTCAAAGAACGAACCAAGATGAACGGCTTGATGTTCGGCGAGGGGACGCTGGAGATTCTTCCGGACGGGTTCGGCTTTTTGCGGAGTCCCGATTATCACTATCTCCCGTGCCCCGACGATATTTACGTTTCGCCGAGTCAGATTCGCCGGTTCGGATTGCGGAACGGCGTCACCGTCGCCGGTCAGATTCGTCCTCCCAAGGAAAACGAACGCTATTTCGCGCTGCTCCGCGTGGAGGCGATCAACGGACACGATCCGAACCTGCTGACCGAGAAAATCTATTTCGACGATCTGACTCCGCTGCATCCCGAAGAACGACTCCGTCTCGGTCAGCCCGGGGATGACCTCAGCACGCGGATCGTTGATCTGATCGCTCCGATCGGCATGGGTCAGCGCGGTCTGATCGTCTCTCCGCCGCGCGCGGGGAAAACGGTGCTGCTTCAGAATCTCGCCAAGGCGGTGCTGAAGAATCATCCCGACTGCTACGTGTTCGTCCTGCTGATCGACGAACGCCCCGAAGAAGTGACCGACATGGAACGCCAGGTGAAGGCGGCCAACTGCGAAGTCATCAGCAGCACGTTCGACGAACCGACCAGCCGGCATATCCAGGTTGCCGACATGGTGATTGAAAAAGCGAAGCGGATGGTCGAATACGGTCAAAATGTCGTCGTGTTTCTCGATTCGATCACGCGGCTGGCCCGGGCGTGGAACACCGAAACTCCGAACTCGGGGAAAATTCTGACCGGCGGTGTCGATGCCAACGCGCTGCAGCATCCCAAGCGGTTCTTCGGGGCTGCCAGAAAAGTGGAAGAGGGGGGAAGCCTCACGATCATCGCCACGGCACTGGTCGATACCGGCAGCAAAATGGACGATGTCATCTTCGAAGAATTCAAAGGAACTGGAAATACCGAACTGCATCTCGATCGCCGGATGGTCGAAAAACGGATCTGGCCCGCGATCGACGTAAACAAATCCGGCACGCGGCGCGAAGAACTGCTGATGAGCGAAGAAGAGCTCAAGCTGGTCTGGGTGCTGCATCGCGTGCTGAACGATATGAGTCCGGTCGATGCGATGGATCTGCTGGTCAAGAAAATGCGGAAAACGAAATCCAACGAAGAATTTCTGCTCACGATGAACCTCTCCTGACCTCCCGCCGACCGGCCGTTGTTCCAGCCTGATCACAATCCAGGAAACCTCCGCTCATGGGCAAGGGTGCTCCCCAACTCGATGATTCGCTCTCCGCCGGGGAAGGCCGCTATGCGGTCGTCGTGGCCCGCTGGAACGAGGCGATTACCGAAAAACTTCGCGCCGGTGCCGTCGAGACTCTCAAAGCTCACGGTGCGGACGATTCTCAGATCGAGGTGTTTCACGTTCCCGGATCGTTCGAACTGCCGATGCTGGCCGACAAACTCGCCTGCTCGAAGAGATACGTTGCTGTCATCTGCCTGGGTGTCGTGATCGAGGGGGAGACGATGCATCACGAATACATCGATCACGCCGTCGCGCACGGGATCATGCGCGCCGCCCAAACATCGGGGGTGCCGGTGATGTTCGGAGTGCTTACTTGCAGAAACGAGCAGCAGGCCCTCGATCGAGCGGGAGGCCCCGTCGGTCACAAAGGCAAGGAAGCCGCCGAGGCCGCGATCGCGATGGTCAACACCTATCGTTCGCTCGAGATTTCGGACTGCTGAAGAGAATTTCTTTCAAACTAGCACCTTCCCCTTGAATATGACCCTCTAAAGAAATTGAGACGTTCGCTTTCCGAAGTCTCCAGGAGAATCCCGACATGGCTCGTCGCCGACGCGCTCGCGAAGTCGCGCTGCAGTTGCTGTATCAAGTGGACCTGAATCCCGCGACCGATGCTTATCTGCTGAAACAGAACATTGCCGAACTGATCGAAGATCCCGATCTGCAGGATTTCTGCTGGCACCTGCTGTCGGGAGTGCTCGATCGGCGGGACGAACTCGACGAGAAGATCACGGCGGCGGCGGAAAACTGGACGATCGAACGGATGGCCCCCACCGACCGAAATGCAATTCGGATCGGGGCGTTTGAACTTTATCACGAAAGCACACCCCCGCGGGTGGCGATTGACGAAGCCATCGAACTGGCGCGTAAATACGGTTCCGCCCAGTCCTCTCAGTTCGTCAACGGCATTCTCGATCAACTCTTTTCGCAATGCGGGGTTGAGGAGTCTGCGGCTGACGACGCGTGAACCCTATCGATTCGACTCATCTTACCCAAATCTCCTGATCGTCAAGTCTGCCTTGTTCGGCATAACCGGCAGAATTGCTTCATGCAGAATCTTCGTACATGCCGATGTAACCGATAGTCTCGAACTTTCTAAACGGGGTACTACGTTCTGGGCGTTCGGTGTCTGGTGTCGTCAGGCTCGATTGAGCTTCCCTCGAGGGACGAAGATTTTCCGCGATAGAGTATTTTCTGACACCCGCTACACGTCTTGCGATCGGACTGGTTCTGTTCGCCGGCTCATGCTGTGTCGCGACCGCGGTCGCGCAACCGCCGCTGCCACCGCCACCCCTCCCGCACCGGGAGTCGACTCGATTGCTCCCCTCGTGGAACCGGTTCCCATCGTTCATCCGTCTCTGTTTCAAGACGATCTTCCGCCGGTTCGCTTCGGTCTTTCCCCTCATGGGGGTCACGGGGATCGGATACAACCTGAGTGTCGGCGCCCGTGCCTAGAGCGAACGGATGAATGCCGTCTGGGGAATCAATCTGTTCGCCGACCGCCGGCAGACGGCGCTGGACCGGTATCATCAGGTCGGAATTGGCACGGACTGCTGTCCGAGACATGGGAAGTTCGGGGCAACTCCTATCTGCCGACCGGATCGAAACGGACGGTGATCGCGGGAAGAGTCCCGACGTTCGAGCAAAGTCTGAAAGGTTTCGACTTCGAGCTTGGGAGGCGATTCACGGGACTCGGAGTCCCGGCAGGCGACTGGTTGGTGAGAGGATACGTCGGGACGTATTACTACGATAATCCCGATCTGGGTGATTTCGCCGGAATTTCTTTCCGAATCAATGCCAACTATCGCGATGCTGTCGAAACGAATGTGATTGTTCAGAACGATGGATTCTTCGGTTCACAGGCGAGCCTGGGCGTCGCCATCTACATGGACGGCTTATTTGACCGAAACCAAACGTTTCACTCAAGAACGCTCGACGTATGGAATCATCTAGCTCGGCCGGTGCAACGAAAGCAGTTGATCACGGTCGTCCGATGATCGTCGATCGACGGAGCGCCGACTCTCCGCGAAACCAACGATTTCCTGCCCGCGAAATGCACCTCACCGTTGATAAACCGGCAGTTGCCGATACGAGACCGTCAGTGCGAGGACCGTCATGGCGGTGTCGTAGGGGCTGCCCCAGGAGCCATTTTCGTTCTGTCTATTAAAAGCGTTCTGGTACAACTCAGTCGCCCAGGTCTCCCAGTAGTTGCCACCGAGCTGGAACATCGCCTGCGTACAGTAATAATTGGAGTAATAAAAGTGTTCACCGCCCCATTTTTTATGGGTGTTCTGGGAGAGAATCCAGTCCCCCGCGCGGGTCACCATTTCGTTACCCGACTGCCCGGTGAGCGAGAGGCATAAAACGGCGACACCGGTCATCGCGGGTTTGCCTCCCTGATAAGCCTGGTAGGCGAATCCCTTTTCACCGCTCGCACCTTTCGGCTGACAGCGCAAGATGTATTCGACCGCGCGCTCGATGTTCTCCTGGGGGACTTGCGCTCCGTTCAGTCGCGCCGAGCGAAGCGCCATCACCGCCCACCCCGTCAGCGACAGGTCGGAGTCCCGGGATTGCGGTTCGTAGCGCCAGCCGCCCCGGTTGTTTTCGTCCTTCTCGACGTTTTGCGCTTCGAGGATGAGCGAGAGAGCGCGGGGTAACGCGTCTTCGATCTTGTTCTGCCGCTCTTCGTCGATCATGCCGCATACCTCCGACAGAAACAGCGTCGAAATGCAGTGCGCGTACATTTTGCCTTCACCTGTCCGCACGAAATAACCGCTCGGTTTGCCGTCTTTCTGCTGCTCGCTTTTCAAGACCAGATCGACGCAGCGGTTGATGTGTTCCCCGTAAGGTCCGTGACCAGGAGTGTATCCCTTCGACAGATAGGCCATGCCCGTCAACGCTGCCACGGCGGTGGTGTTTCCGTACTGTCCCGGAAACAAGCCGTCTGCTTTCTGATTTTCGGACAAAAATTTCAGTCCCCGGTCGATCGCTTCGTCGAGCGGTTGTTGGAATTGCTTGAGGGCTTCAGATGCCTCGTCGGCGTCCGCTCGCGGTGAGACGTTGAGCATCCCGCCGAGAGCCAGCATCAGACACAGCGATCCGAGTCGAGGCTTGAGAGACATGCGAACGACTTTCCTCATTTGCTGTTCCTCCGGGCCAGTTCGCGGAAGTAGCGGCGCACCATCGTGCGATACTCCTCCGGAACGTCGGCGGCTTCGGCCTGCTGGATTTTGGTCTTGAGGTTCCCCGGCAACCGCGTCCACTGATCGAGCGAGATGCCGTAATCTTTGAGTCGCAGTTCGAGTTCGTTGTCCATCGATCCGCCCTTGATTCCCTTGTTGCCGAATCCGGGACCGGGTTGCGAAGAAGAAGCGGATGAAGGTGACGGGGCTCCCGTCGGTAATCCCGGTTGAGTCTGACTGGCCTGGGCCAGCGCGGAACTGGGAGTCGATTGCGTGGGAACACCTGCCGCTTGAGCGGCTGCTTGTGCCGCGTTGGCCAACGCTTGTGCGGTTGCTTGCGACGACTGAGCCGCCGCCTGCGCGGCTGCGGGTTGTTCGGCGCTCGCGGGCAACTGAGCGAGCGTTTCGGCGGCATTCGCGAGAGCCTCGGCGAGATCACCGGCCGCTGCGGCAGCGACGGGAGATCCTGCGGCCGGTTCCGGCAGATTCATCGCGGTGGCCTGTTCGGCGATCTGCTGGGCGAGGTTCTGGAGATTCTGAGAGGCATTCGCCAGTGCCTGCGAGGCCTGTTTCTGATTGACAACGGCCTCTGCTTTCGTCTGCTGTGCCTCGGGTGCGTTGGCAACCTGAGCGGGTTGCGCTTGTGGTGGCGTCCCGGCCTCGGCCGGTTCGACTGGTTCAGGAGCATCACCTGTTGCGGGAGCGGGAGCGAGTGAAGCCAGCTTCTGTTCCGCCTGAGTCGCCTCGGAGGCGGCCTGCGTCACTTGAGCGGCGGCCTGAGCGGCTTGTTCTTTGGCCTGTGGCGTTTCATTCAGCAGTTTCATCGCCAGCGCGAGGGCGTCGGTTTTGGTCGCGAGGCCTTTGGTTTCTGCGGCGACGTTTTCCTGCATCAGTTCGAGGGCCTTGTCCAACTTCCCTTCGGCGAGCGCTTTCAACTGCTCGGCGACCTCGGCTTGTCTCATGGCGAGATCGGCTGCTTTGGCTGCGAGCTGTGCTGCCGGAACGGGATCGGCTTTGCCGGGAGGTGCCGCCTGCGGATTGTCGCCTTCACCCGGTTCGGGTTTCTCTCCGGATTTTGCAGCAGATTTTCCGGGATCGTTGATTTCTCCCAGCGGATCCCCCTCGGCAGGTTTCGCAGGCTCGGATTTCGCGGACGGTTCTCCTTCGGGTGTGCCAGGCTCGGGTTTTCCTTTTTCCGGTTTTCCTTGGGGCGAATCCGTTTTCGGGGGAGTCGCGTTCGGATCGGGGTTGGCGGGATCGTCTCCCGATTTCGAGGCGGGCTGATCGGCAGGATCGGTCCCCGCCGGAGAATCTTTGGGAGGTGTTCCGGCCTGGGGATCGTGGCCTTTGGGATCGGCGTTGTCTTCGGGCAGATCGGGAACCGGTTGATTTTGAGCGAGTGCGTCAGCGGCTTTGTTCAGATTGTCGGTTGCCTTCGCGGCGTCCTTAGCGGCTTCGGGAAACTTGTTGTCTTTCACATGATTCAGAACGTCTTTCGGTTTGGCACTCAGGGCGGAGGATTTGTCTTCACCCGCTTTGTTGGAATCTTCAATCTGCTCGTCGAGTTTCGCGGTCTCGTTTGCGATCGCTTCCTGTTGTTTTTCGATCGCTTTGGCGATCTGTTCGCGGAGTTGTTCGGGATCGAGTTCCGGTTGTTTAGACGTTTCGGTCAGCTCGGCGAGTTGTTCCTGTTGCTCGCTCAGTTCCTGCGCTTTCGCGACGAGGTCTTCCGCCTCTTGCTGGAATGCTTCCAGAACTTCCTGCAGAGTTTCGGGTGCAGCCTGAATGCTCTCGGCGATCTGCTCGGCCAGATCCATTTGCTCTTCGGTGAACGGAAGCTCGGGGAGATCTTTGAAATCGGTTTCGGCGAGTTCGTCGGCGAGTTCTTGTTGTTGCGCTGCGAGTTCCGTCAGATCGGCGATTTTCTGAATCAATTCCCAGAGCTGATCCAGGTCGGCGAGCAGTTTCTCCGTTCGTACGATCGCCTGTGCGACGTGCTGGTCGGAATGCTTGCTGTGCTCGACGCGCTCTTCCGGCAGGTCGGTCAGTTTGATGCGTCCGGCCTGCGCGCGGGCCGATTTCACGTCGGTATCGGCCAAGTCGATGACTTCGGTCGCGAGCGCCACAAACGACGTGTCGGGTAAGGATTTACCCAATTCTCGCAAAGCCTCTTCCGCCTGACCGGTCAGATCGCGAACCTGATCGATTCGTTCGACGGTGGTCGTTTCGAGACGTCCCTCAGTCTGGACGAGCTGATCCAGGCCTTCGGTCTTCTGTTTGGCTTCCTGCAGATCAGCGAGGACCGACTTGAGAATTTCCCGGACGCTGGAATATTCGAGGGCCGACTGCTTTTCGAAATAGCTCTCGGCCGTTTCGTCGAGCGTGACGGTCACGATCTCGCTGAGGGCTGCCTCGGAATCGGCGGCTTGCTCCGAGCGATAGTCGTCGGCTTGTAATTGAAACGTCATCTGCCGCGTGGTTTTGCGAGCCAGGCGGGCGAGTTCGATCAGTGTGGAGGACTCGATCGACGTCTCGGACGATTGGCCGGACAGCGGAATGGGGTGAGCCTTGTACGGTTTGCCGTCGATCGTCGCCAGCAGCGAGATCTGGCGAACTCCGAAATCGTCTTCAACCCGGAACTGGATCGGCAAAGTGTCGGTCCGTTTGAGCCGCAACTGTTTTTCCTGGGGATCGATGATCACAATCGAAGGTGGCGCATCTTTCACCGCCTGAATCAGATACTCGGCCGGCCAGTTGACAAATCCGTGTTTGTCTTTGAGTTGCAGCGTCCAGGTGCGGGCGACGATCAATTCGTCGGTCAGGTCAAACTCCCAAGTGCAGCGTGTCGATCCCGATTCACCTGCGACAAGTTCGGCCGGGTGGGATTTCATCCCGGCGATTGTCATTTGAGCCGATTCGATCGGTGTGTTTGTGGTTGCAACGAGACGAACCCGGCTACCGACCAGCCCCTTGATTTTCCCCGATTTGCCTGTCTCGGTCCGCGGCACACGCGACAGATACGAGGGATATTCGTAATGGATCTCGAACTCTTCCACGGTCGGACGGGGGACGACCTTCACGTCGTAGTATCGGCTGATCGCTCCTCCCGAGTGGAGGCGGTAACGGAAGTTCTCGGTGACCGAGGGGACGGACAGATAGAACCGGGGATTGCCCTCGGCGTCCGCTGAGAGAGTTTTCATCCGCAAGCTGGTTTCCGACCGCTTGTCGTCGAGACGGAGCAGGTTCGCAGTCTTGACCCGATCGTCGGCGATGGCAAGTTCGATCCGCAGCGGGTCTCCGGCGGCGACGACCGTATCGCCGGGGGTGACCGTCATGTCAGTCGCCTGGACGTTCCCGATATTTGCGAAGGGTGCCACGATGCGTGCCAACAACTGAGATGTCTTGGACGGCCAGATTGCGAACAGCAATAGCAGCGTCCCCACCGCCGTTGAGGCCGTGATCAAATAC
>DATKCB010000218.1:0-6019 GCA_035513495.1 Planctomycetaceae bacterium
TGTTTGCGCGTCGATCTTCTTCAGAAACTTGATCCATTCCTGATGGCGATGTTGCGGCATACATTCGGCGATAATTCTCCCCTCGGCCAGTTCGATCGCGGCAAACAGTGTGGTCGTACCGTTGCGCTTGTAATCGTGAGTCAGCGTCTTGAGCCGACCGGGGAACATCGGTAAACTTTTCTGCGTGCGATCCAAAGCCTGAATCTGGCTTTTTTCGTCACAACTGAGCACCAGCGCGTGATCGGGCGGATCCAGATACAAGCCGACCACATCAATCAGTTTCTCCGCGAAGCGGGGATCGTTCGAGACCTTGAAGCCTTTCGTGCGATGCGGCTTGAGACCGTGATCATGCCACACCCGCTGCACCAGCGTGTCGTTGCACTTCAGTGCCTTGGCCAACGACCGCGTCGACCATTGCGTCGCGTGCGGCGGCTTCTCCTGCGTGGTCATGCGAATGATCTCGGCTTCGAACGCGGTCCGTTGCGTCGGCCTCCGTCCCCCGCGCGGAGCATCCTTTTCAATCCCCGGCAGCCGGTCGCTGGCGAAACGATTTCTCCACGTGCCTACCGTCCGCCGCGTGCAGCCAAGTTGTTGAGCGATGTCCCGGTTCTCGCGACCTTCTGCCGCCGCCAAGACAATCTGTGCCCGCACCACCAGCCGCGCCGGTGTGCTCCGTCCACGCGCCCACTTGGTCAATGTGATTCGCTCCTCGTCTGTCAAAGTAATCGCTTTCGCAACTCGCATGATGTTGATCCTCCCGATCTGTAAGCTAAACACCAGCGGCGACAATAAGTTCCTGTAATTATGAATCACTACACTAGATAGGGTGGGGGTGAAACGTAGAAGGTGGAAGAGTAGAAGGAATGGACAGTGAATAATTGATAATGGACAACGGGAAGTGCGGTTTTTCGAGCATTATCCATTGTCCGTTCTCCATTATCCATTTTCTCCGCTTTCGGCTTTCGAAACCCTCTCTACCTATAAGCGACTTTGTTGCGCAACACGGGGGAAGCTCGGACTCCGAAGACTTCCTTTGTGGCCTCTCCCCGCCCGATTCCTCTGGGCGCAACTCCCGAATCGTCCTATCTTTCCGCCTTTGAAATCAGACACTCCCGGCTGACGAAAGGATTTGCAGGCCGATGGCGCGGAAGAAGACGTCCAAACGAAAATCGAGCGGATTCTCGATGGCGGTCGCGCTGTTGCTGGTCCTCGTGATCGGTGCGGTCAATTTCCATCACGGGAAGTTCGATCTCGGCAGCCTCCAGGATTGGTTCGGACGCTCCGGTTCATCACCTCAGGCGGAAACCCGGCAGGCGTCGGTTCCTGTTCCCAAGGCGCCCGGCACGATTCGGCTGGGAACGTTCAATATCCAGGTGTTCGGCCAGAGCAAGCTCGAAAAACCGGACGTGATGGGCGTGCTGGCCGACGTCGCGCGGCAGTTCGATCTGCTCGCGATTCAGGAGATCCGCACGCAGGACGACGGGCATCTCGACACCTTTCTGCGAATGATCAATTCGACGGGGAGGCAGTATCGCGGGATTATCGGTCCGCGTCTCGGAAGGTCGAACAGCACCGAGCAGTATGCCTTCGTGTACGACTCCGAACTGATCGAGCCGCTTCCCGGATCGGTGTATACGATCGACGATCCCTACGATCGGCTCCATCGCGAGCCGCTGATCGCGGCGTTTCGCGTGCGAGGGCCTCCCGATCGCGCTCCATTCACGTTTCGACTGATCAATATCCATACCGATCCCGATGAGACGAAGCAGGAACTCGACGCACTCGCCGACGTGTTCGCCACGGTTCAGCAGCAGGACCGGGAAGACGACACGATCCTGCTGGGAGATCTCAACGTCGACGTCCGGAATTTCGGTCGGTTGGCATATCATCCGGGGATCACGCCGGTGATCACCACACAGTTCACCAATACACGGGGTAACGGCACGCTGGACAACATCGTGTTCGACAGCCGCTTTACCGTCGAAGCGACCGGCCACGGTGGAGTGATGAATCTGCTCGAGATGTACGGTCTCTCGCGCGAGGAAGCCCTGAAGGTCTCGGATCACCTCCCCGTCTGGGCCGACTTTTCGATGATCGAAGGCAGCCGGGGACCCGTGGTCCAATCACCGGATTTTCAGAGGCAATAAAAGTGGAAAGCGGAAATGGGCCGCTGCATCCTAACTCCTAACTCCTCGATACGAGACACAGCCATGACCAGAAATTTACTCGCCATCGGAACGGTCGTCTGTTGCCTGCTGGGAATCGCGGGCTGCCGGAGCGGCGTTGTCGAACAGGACTATCAGGCAGCATCTGTCGAAGAAATGTCCGCTCCGCCGACGAATTATCGGGAAGAGGGACCCGACGGTGCGGATTCGGAACAGCCGTTTCGCTCGACGGCCTCGGGACTGAAGTACCGCATCCGGCGACAAGGTAATGGAGTTCGTCCGTCGGAATTCGATCGCGTGCGGGTGAGTTACCGCGGCTGGCTGTCGGACGGGACAGTCTTCGACAGTTCGTACGAACGCGGGAAACCGACGACGTTTCGGCTGAAAGACGTCGTCGCCGGCTGGACCGAAGGTCTGCAACTGGTCTCCAAAGGAGGCAAAATCGAACTCGAAATTCCATCACAACTCGGATATGGAATGAAGGGACAACCCCCGACCATTCCCCCGGGAGCGACCCTGCACTTTATCGTCGAGCTGCACGATATTTATTGATTTGAGCTGAGCATCGTGTCACGGCGAGCCACAAGTAACGGCGACTTACTCGGGGAGTTCACCCGCTTCGATCATTTCACCGAAGGTTTTGCCGCCTGGAGATTTGGCAGCCTCGGCTTTCTTCAGCGCTCTGGTAATCGCCGGTTCGAATTTTTCATTCCGTTTGGTCAAACCTTCGCTCACGGCTCCTCCGTACGCATTGCGCACCCTTTTATTCCTTGCATCGTGGCAGAGGACACATTTTTCTTTCTGAGCTGCTGTGGCCAGTTTGGGGTAATCAGACTTGAATTGATTAAAGTACTGGGGCCGGGCTTCTGTTACGGGCGAGCTCAGCAATAGTCCCAAGACAGCCAACCCTCCGAGAACGGCGAGTAACTTGATCGAATTCCTGATCATTTGAGATTCTCCTCCGGGGTTCGCTCATCCTGCCAAATGCACAGCGGAACGATCTAAGTAATTCTCTCTCGAACGTCAGTCGTTGACAATACGAAAAAATGCCTTCCACTTTGGAAGGCATTGGAACGCGCATCGTGATCGGCAAACTTACTTGGGGAGTTCGCCGGCTTCGATCATCTCTCCAAAGGTTTTGCCCCCTTCGGATTTGGTTTCGGCAGCTTTCTTCAAAGCCGCTGCAATCGCTTCCTCGTCCTTTTCGTTCTTTTTGTCGCCCAGGCCTTTTTCGAGGGCCTTTCCGTAATCGTTACGGATTTTCTTGGTTTCGCCTTCGTGGCACAGTCCGCATTTGGCTTGCTTGGCGGCTTCTTCCAGTTTGGGGTAATTGGTGATGAAGCCCTTCGCGAATTGGGGCCGCGCTTCCGCTTCCGGTGAAGTCGCGTAGATTCCCAGGACAGCCAACCCTCCGAGAACGACGAGGGTTTTGTTCAATCTCTTACTCATCTGAAAAGATCCTTTGCATAACAAAAAAAGTGAACACCCAGGACGTCGGGCGAGTCTCCGATCGACTCGCACGCGACCTGAAGAATTTCAGTCGCAGTGACAGCTTCATAAAAAATGCCTCCCCCGGGGGGGGAAGGCATCGGAACGGCTTCCAGATTCGGCTAACTTATTTGGGAAGATCGCCGGCTTCGATCATTTCTCCGAAGGTCTTGCCCCCTTCGGATTTGGCTTCGGCAGCTTTCTTCAGAGCTGCTGCAATCACTTCCTCGTCTTTTTCATTCTTTTTGTCGCCCACGCCTTTTTCGACAGCCTTTCCGTAAGCGTTGCGGACTTTCTTGGTTTCACCTTCGTGACAGATGCCGCACTTGACTTTCTTGGCGGCTTCTTCCAGTTTGGGGTAGGAGCCAATGAAACCTTTGTGATATTGGGGACGCGCTTCCGCTTCCGGCGAACTGGTGTAAATGCCCAGGACCGCCAACCCGCCGAGAACGGCGAGCCACTTTTTCGAACTCTGACTCATGTGCATTTCTCCTAATTTTAAGGTTCAATCAGCAAACTGAGCTTCGCTCATTTCTCCGAGCGAACTTCGAAACAGCCTTCAATTTCATCGAGTCAGGCCGTTTGTGGTCAAACAAGATAAACGGGTCAATTCGGGAGTGTCAACTCATCAGCCATCACTGATGACTGAACGCGGTGTGAAAGTTACCGCACGTTTCATTCCAGTCAGGTTGGTCCGGGGAGGACCGACTGAAAACTCATTCCAGTCAGGTTGGTCCGGGGAGGACCGACTGAAAACTCGGTGCGACAGGAGGTTTATCGTATCGGGTGGGACATCTATTCTCGGGTGGGAACAGTCAATTTTACAAGAGAATTCTGCAAGAAATTCAAAATTCTTCAAATTGTCGCGACCGGGAGCTTCTGATCGTCCCCATCAACCAGGTCGCTGAAAGGCGTTTCGTTCCTCCAGTTTACGCAGAACTTCGAGTACCTGAGAGCTGTTGCGTTCGAATTGAGCCAGCAATTTTTCGGGATTCTCGCCGAAGCCCGTCCGTCGCGCAAGAAACTCGAATTCCTCGGAATCGACAGTTGGTAACGTCAGATCGCGCGCGTTTCCCCGAACCATCCGCAAGGCGTCGATCAATTCTCTCAACAGCCGATAGGCTTCGGTCAGACACTCGGCTTGTTCTGCCTGAAGCACTTCGGCCGCTTTCAGTTTTTCAATGGCCGTGAGCGTATTGGGAACGCGCAGCGAGGCCGATTCTCGTCCCCGGGCGATCTGCAAGCCTTGCACCAGATACTCGATTTCGACCAGCGCTCCCGGACTCAACTTGGCGTGAATCGTCCCCCCCTCGACGTGTTGGACGAGTTGCTTTTCCCGCATTCCGTGCATTGCCGCCACGTCGAACGGACGTCCGCAATACAGAATTTCATCCCGCAGCGCCAGCGTTTTCGTCGCCAGGGACGAGTCGCCCGCCAGCGGGCGCAGCTTGACGAGCGCCTGCCGTTCGTAGGGCCAGGCGGGACCGTCCGGCTCGTAATACTTGCGGAACGATTCCACCGAAACCGCCAGCGGACCGGCTGTTCCATAGGGACGCAATCGCAGATCGAGTTCGAAAATTCCCTCGCGCCGCGCGACGATCAGTTCGCCCAGAAGCGCGATCTGCCGCTCGAAGAAAAACTGCTCGCGAATCGGTTTCGGGCCGTCGGTCATCCCCCGGCCTTCGTACAGAAACAGCAGCTCGATGTCGGACGCAAATCCGAGTTCCTTTCCACCGCATTTTCCCAGCGCCATCGCGCAGAACCGGCAGGGATGTCCGGAGTCCTGATCGATGGGGTAACCGAAAGTCTGCTCCAGATGCACGCGGGCGATCGACAAGCCCGCTTCGATCACGACGTCGCAGATATGGGACAGTTCGAGGGAGAACTGCGAAAAATCGGTGAGATAACCGAGCAGATGCCGCACGTCGGTCCGAAATGTTTCGCGATCTTTGAACCGGTTCAATACCTGTTTTTTTTCTTCGAGATCGCCGGCCTGACTCAGAAGTTGCCTCAGGTCGCGTTCGAGCGTCTCGACCGATTTCGCTTCCGACAGATAGGCGTCGTTCTGGACGAACGGCAGCACGCGATCGTGGTGCAATCGCAGAAAGTCTTCCCACAGATAATCGCTGACCCCCAGAATTTGCGTCAGCGATTGCAGAAATCGAGGTTCGTCCAGATCGCCGATGCTTTCGGACCAGCCCGGCGTCGAGAGCATCCGTTCGAGAAACTCCCGCAGATGCAGCCAGGCCGATTCCGGATCGGGAGCGGTCGGCAGCAGATGCATGCAATGCTTGACGAGCAGAATCGTCGTGGTCAATTCCTTCAGTCGGTCCTCTTCGATCAGCTTGCGTCCCGCAAGGTCGGTC
>DATKCB010000219.1:0-4039 GCA_035513495.1 Planctomycetaceae bacterium
TCGAGAGGTGCGGGGAGCGCGTGAGCGACGGGTTCCGTTCTGGCGGACCACGCGCGGTCAAGCAGCGCGTCGATCATGTCGGCACAGAGGCGGTTTCCGAACGGGGCCGGATGAGTGCCTCCGAATTTTTCCCAGGTCAGCGTGCCTGCCTCGATCTGCTCGGCGACTTCCCGGGCGAGATGGATTGTCGGAATCTGGTAGTGTTCGGCCACCGCGCGATGCGCGGCAATCGCAACCGGTTCCCGGCCTTGCCGCAGCAGATCGCGCATCTCGGGATTGACGAAATAGGTGACGACGATATCGATCTGGGGATTGTGCCGCCGGGCTTGCCGGATCAGTCCTTCCATCCCCCGCATGCTTTGCGCGCGAGAGAGCCGGGCGTCCTGATCGTCGTTGACCGCGAACTCGACGAACAGCAGATCGATCCTGCCGTGCGAAAGCACGTCCCGCGAAAAACGGAACGCACCGGTGGTGGAACAGGTCGAGGCGATCCCCGCGTCGATGAACTTGAATTTTGTGTCAGGGAAACGTTTTTCGAGCGACTCGGCGACCATCGGGCGGTAGCCGTTCATCTCGGTGATCGATCCGCCGATGAAGGCGATGGTTCCGGATTTTCTGTCCCGGAATTGTGCCGGCGAATTCGACAGCGAGCCGCGCATTTGAATGTTGTGAGCGGCGGATTGCGCTTCGGCCAGTGCGAGGGATCCGAGCGACAGGAATTCAACGAACAGCAGCAACGTCACGTTCCGCATGAGGAATCTCCTGGAGCAAACGAAGTGAACGGGTCAGATCGATGGTGCGCAACGGACGTTCGAAAAGCAAACCAGGCTTCAGGCTTCGAGCTTTTTTTTCCTCGCGTAGGAATAACCGATCAGACCGAACGTACTGAGCAACGTCATCAGGGTGAGTACCCAGAAGGCGGAATCCCCGCCCACATCGCGGTCGAGGTGCTTGAGTGTCTCTCCGACCTCTTGCCGCACCCGGACATCAGCATCCTTTTGCTGCATGATTTTGAGTTGAAATCGCAGATCTTCCGCATTGTTTCCGGCCTCGGCGATTCCTTTGAGTGCGAGGATGCGAATTTCGTTATTCGAGTTCTCCAGCTCTGCTTCGAGCAGATCGAGCAGTTTACGATCGAACACCGATTGCCGTCCCAACACCCGCGCCGCCCGCGTTTTCAGTTCGAGATCGGAGGAATTCCAGGCGGCGATCCATTCCTGAACGGAGTGTTCGGCCTGCGATCGCGCGTTGAGATACTGCGTCCAAGCGGCAACCAGAACGAGGGGAGCGACCATCAAACAAATCACCAGCCAGGCCGGCATTTTCCAGAGCGAAAACTCCGCAACGGGAATCGAAAGCCGGAACTCGGAGGACGTCCGGCCGGTGGGGGCGGTTTTCGTATGTACCATTTCCGTCGGTGAAACTTCGGCCAGAAGTTTCGAGACTTCGCTCGCCGACTGTGGGCGCTTGGAGGGATCCTTTTCCAATAAACGAGAGATCAGTTTATCCAGAATCGCCGGGCAATCGAGCGCGACGGAAGAAGCTCTCGCAGGTTGTTGATGCAGGTGCAGATCCAGAATTTCCGCGGGCGACTTTCCATCGAAACAGGGTTTCCCCGTGAGCATTTCGAACATCACGCAACCGAGGGAGTACAAATCCGATTGAGGTCCGATATCCTTTCCCCGAATCTGTTCGGGAGACATGTAGCGAAACGTCCCCATGGTTTTTCCGGAAGCCGTGAGGTTCTGAGCGGAACTGAAAGTCGCCAGTCCGAAGTCACTCAATTTGAGCTGACCGTTGCTGGCGATCAGAAAATTACCCGGCTTGACGTCGCGATGGGTCACACCTTGAGCGTGAGCGCAGTCCAGAGCAGAGCACATCTGTTGAGAATATTTGACGACGAGTTCCCAGGGGAGCGGACCGCGGCGGGAGATCAGTCCGTCGAGACTTCCCCCCTGAACGATTTCCATCGCGTAATAGCGGTATTTCCCTTCGGTCGTTCCGCCGAAACAATACACGATGTTGGGATGCCGCAGTTTTCGGAGAATCTCCAATTCCCGGTCAAACCGTCCGAGGATCACGGGATCGCTGACGGTTTCCGGAAGCAGTTTGAGCGCCACTTCCTTATCGTTGTTGACGTAGCGGGCACGATAGACAACGCCCATACCCCCCTCGCCGAGTTTCTCGAGCAACTCGAAAGGCCAGATCCACTTATCGCGAATTTCAGACACGAAGTTTACCCGCTCAGGTTAAAAATCGAGTCGCGATCGATTGTCGCGGCCCTGACTCAATTTTTGGGGATCAACCCTGACGCATCGGTTGACTTTGATATCTAGGCTAGCTTTCCCACCCATTAAATACTACGAAACAAAGCATTTCAGAATGATTTTTCAGTTTTTTTGCTCAACGTTTCGGTTGAATCGAGCGGACCAGCTCCCGAGCGCTGCGAATGCCGTCAACGGCCGCACTCACGATACCACCCGCATAACCGGCACCTTCTCCGATTGGGAACAACCCCCGGATCTCCGGACATTCCCGCGAAACAGTATGCCGATCGATCCGGACCGGCGAGCTTCCGCGCATTTCCGGTCCGACGAGAACTGCATCGCGCAAAAAGTCTCCCCGCCATTTTTGATCCATCATCTTCAAACCCGCACGAATCGCAGCGAGAACACTCGGAGGAAGAATGCCGTCCAGAGGAGCTTCGACAGTTCCTCGCTGATAGGAGGACTCGATCCGACGGTCGGACGAGTCCGTTCGCTGACTCATGAAATTGTCGGCGGACTGGATCGGACAAAGGTACTCCCGTCGCCCGAGTTCGAACGCCGCTGATTCATATTTTCTCTGTAAATGCATTCCTGACAAGGGATGCGAACTGCCAAACTCGGACGGCTCGAGAGTCACCATCAGTCCGCTGTTCGCGAAAGGAGTATCATGCCGCGAGTTACTCATCCCGTTCGTGCAGAACATCCCCGGCTCGGAAATGCTCGGAATTACGATCCCCCCCGCACACATGCAGAAGGTATAAAGATCTTTTGCTCCTCGCGTGACGAGCGAATAATCGGCTGCTCCCAGAATTTCGAGGTATTCCGGTTTTCCATATTTATGACGATTGACGGTGGCTTGAGGCTGTTCGATCCGCAGCCCGAGTTGAAACGCCTTCGGCTTGAGCGGAACTCCCTGAGCCAGCAGCGTTTCGTAAGTCTCGCGAGCGCTGTGTCCGATCCCCAGAAAGACGTGCTCGGTCGCCATGTATCCGCTCGACGTCTGGATTCCGCGAACTCTTCCATCCCTCAGATCGAGCGACTCGAACCGGCATCCGAAACGATACTCCCCTCCGAGCGTTTCAATTTTTCTGCGAAAGTTCCGACAGATCAGCGGCAGGCGATTGCTTCCCAGGTGCGGACGATGCTCGTACAGAATCGACGCTTTTCCTCCGCACTCCACGAAACGTTCCAGGACCCAGTCCACATCGGTCCCCGTCATCCGACAGGTCAATTTTCCGTCGCTGAAGCAGCCCGCGCCCCCTTCTCCGAACAGATAGTTGTTTTCGGGATCGAACGCACCCCCCGCATCGAATTCGCGAACGGCAGAAACCCGATCCTTGACCGGCTGGCCCCGTTCGAGAATCAACGGACAAAGTCCTTTGAGTGCGAGATAGTAACCCGCCAGAAGTCCGGCCGGTCCCGAACCGATCACGACGGGCCGATGCTCCAAGGGGATCGCGACCGGGGGAGGATCGTCGAACTCCTCCGGTTCGAACCGGCTCACGTTCGCATCGCGCGGCATGCGCTTGAGGCATCGTTCGTTGTCTTCGAGTTCGACCTCCACGGAGTAGACAAATTCGAGCCGATTGCGCGATCTCGCGTCGAGACTCTTGCGGAGAATCTTCCAGCGTACGATCTCGGCGGGCGAAATCCCCAGCCGACCGGAAACGACCTGGAGGAGATCGTGTTCGGGTTGCTCGACGGGCGTTCGGAGATTGGTCAGACGCAACGACATTCGGGTTCGCGCTTCACAAATGGTTCGAACTGCGCCG
>DATKCB010000220.1:0-11849 GCA_035513495.1 Planctomycetaceae bacterium
AGACCTTTTCGCGTGTGATCGATTCGAGCACCGAACTCGCTGACGGTGCACAGTTTCTCTATCGTGATGCGGGTCATCAGGAAGAACAGGCCCGCGCGATCGGCGACTACCAGATCCTCGACGTGCTGGGACAAGGCGGGATGGGGATCGTCTATCGGGCGTATCAGACTTCCGCCGGTCGCGTCGTGGCTCTCAAGTTGATTCGTCCCGAACGGCTCGAACGCCATTCGGAAGAGAAGCGCCGTCAGATCGAACTGCGTTTTGAGACCGAAGCGAAGTCTGTCGCCCGTCTACAACACGACAATCTGCTTCAGGTCTACGATGTCGGAGTCGAGAAGGGCGTGCATTACTTTTCGATGCAGTACGTCGAAGGCAAGAGTCTTTCGCAGATTATTCGCGATGCCCCGCTCTCCAATCGAAAAGCGGCCGAGTATCTCGAACAGATCGCGCGGGCCGTGGCGGAAGCGCATCGGAACGGGATTCTCCACCGGGATCTCAAGCCCGAGAATATCCTCGTCGATATGCGAACGGACCGTCCGCTGCTCGCCGACTTCGGACTGGCGAAACTCCTCGAAGAAGATGTCAGCGCGACGGCGGCGGGTGAAGTATTCGGCTCTCCACCGTATATGTCTCCCGAACAGGCTTCAGATTCGGCCTCGGTCACTGTCTCCGGCGATGTCTATTCCCTGGGCGCGACCCTGTACTGCATGTTGACCGGACGGCCTCCGTTTCAGGCGGCGACGCTTGTGGAAACCTTGCGACAGGTTGTCAACGACGATCCGGTTTCACCCCGCGAACTGAACCCGGCAATCGATCTCGATCTGGAGACCATTTGTCTCAAGTGTCTGGAAAAGGAACCCTCGCGCCGCTATTCGACCGCCGAGGCGCTGGCCGACGATCTGGGGCGATATCTTCGCCGGGAACCAGTGCTCGCTCGTCCGCTAGGACGTTTTGCCCGCTTTTGCAGACTTTGCATGCGCAATAAACTCGTCACGACGTTGGCCAGCCTGGCCGTTGTGTTTCTGTTGAGTGCTTTGGTGATTCTCTTCATTAAAAACATTGAAATCACGGATAAGAATATTGAGGTTACGGACGCACTAGGTAAAGCGCAGGCCGCTCAGAAGCAATCTGACCGAGACTTTGACGATTTGCGCGAGGTGGTCGATAAGCTTTTCACAGAGGTCAGCGAACACACGCTGCTGAACCAGCCTGGAATGCAGACCTTGCGCAAGGATTTGTTGACCAAAGTGATCCCCTATTACCAGAAATTTGTGAACTCTGAGCGAAAAACTCCTGAGATGGAGGCGGAATTAGGAAACGCGTATTACCGGATGGGTTATATCCAGGAACATCTTGGGTCTCTCAAGGAGGGAGTTGACGCATACCGGATGGCAATCGATGAGCAGAAAAAACTGCTCGCCGACACGCCGAACGACCCCCAGGCAAATGAAGCATTGGGACGAACGCTCAACGCCCAGGCTCGCATTTTGCACAAACTCCATCGTCTCGATGAAGCGGCGGACTTCTATCGGGAAGCCGTTGCCTGCCGGAACGACCTCGCCCGATCGCATCCCGGCGAAGACGAATACCGGAGACAACTCGCCAACAGCATCATGAATCTCGGACTCGTCCAGCGGGATCGAAAAGAGTTTTCTCTTGCCGCGCAGCAATTCGAGCAGGCAAGTTTGCTCAGACAAGGATTCGAATCGCTCGGTCCCGAGTTCCGCCGCGATTTGTCGAGGGGCTACTACAACTGGGGTGACCTGCGACTCGAGGAACAACGACTCGACGAAGCGGTCCAACACTTCGAACAATCCGCCGTTTTGCTGGAATCGTTACTCGAAGATAGTTCACACAGCCTCGAAGACCGTTACCGCCTCGCGCTGTGTCGTCGTCTGCAGGGAGATGCCGCATCGGCTCAGTACTACGACGAATTGTCGACGAAGTCCTATCAGCAAGCGCTGAAATCTCACGAACAGGCAATGGAGAGTCTGAACGTTCTGATTTTCTGGAATCCCGATGTTCCCCAATATCTGGAAGAATATGCGAACATCGAACTCAATCTGGGATTTCTATTACGAGCTCAAGGGCAGCGCGAACGAGAGCAAGAGCTGTTCACCGATGCGAAAGAGAAGTTTGAACGAGCGGAAGAACTGTTCACCGATGCGAGAGAGAGATTCTCCAAACTTGTTGCGAAATCCCCGCACCACTTCAACTATCGGTTCGCGCGTGTCCTTGCGACGAAAGAGATTGAATTGACGCTCGCCAACCGAACCGATCTGGAGGATCGCACTGCTCAAACTCGTCAACTTCTCGAAGAGGTACGACAAAAGTATCAGGAACTTCAGACAGAGTTTCCCGAACGATCCGAGGTCGGCGTTCAACTGGATCAAATCAAAGTTCTTCTGGACGCGTTGAATGCGTCCAATCCCACACCGACGCCCGCAGACTGATGAAGGTTGCGTCACAATACGGGCAGGCGTAACACCCGAAACTCATTCAAGGCAAAATCACCACACCCGCCGAAACCGCACCCGCTTGAACCGCAGCGGCTTTCAGATTCCACGGTGCTTGATAGAACAGGTGCGGAACCTCGTCGCCCGGCCGATACCAGCCCAGCGTGTATCGTCGCTTGAGAACAGGGTCGATCGTCATCTGGTACGGCAGGCCGAACAGTTGGACTCCGAGACGACTGGCTGAGATCAGCGGTTGCACGATCGGAGGGGCGACGTGTCCGTAACGTTCGAGGGAAGGATCCTCAAAATAAAGCGGGTTGTGCCAGATGTTCGAAGCTTCCCAGGAAAAGACAGTATCGGGCGACAGGCGAGGGGTCAGATCGTGGAGGGGAGATGCGGTCACGGCGACATCTACGGGAATCCGATCGGTCACCTCGTCCGTGAGCAGTTCGGGCCGAACGCTCTCGTAATCGAAGTACGGATTGATTTGTCCCAACGGTCGCAACGGGCTGTGATTATTCCCGGTTTCGTACGATGCTTGATTCCGGCTAGAGGGATCTGCGCGGAGTTCGGGAGGCTGCGGAATCGGCTCTGCGATCGAGAAAGGATCAATCTGCTCGAAAGGAGCGAATCGCAACAAGGCCGGTGATTGAGATGCGCTTCGGTTTTGCGAGGAGACGGGCGCATTCCGCTCAATGTTCGCATCCGGATCCGGCAAGACCGGGAGTTCCGGCAGAGCTTCATCGTTACGTTCAGGGTTCGGCTGAGTGGTAAAAGGCTGAAATTCTTCGATGCCTCTGAGCTCCGGCAACTGCTCCGCGGCAGAACCTCGCGGGAGTTGATCGAGCGGCGCAGACTTGGAAGAAAGAGCCTCGCGTTTCAGTTGATTCCAACGATCTTCCGGAGATCGCTGTTTCAATCGTTCGAGAGGTTCTTCCCCCTCGATTTCTTCCATCCCGATCAGTTGAACTGTTGGAACGGCTGACGGACCCGATTCGAAGCCGAGCGAAATCAGATTCTGCCCCGCACAGGGTTCGGCTCCGCCTGCGTAACAGAACATCGTCAGCACCGAGCTAGTCGCCCAGGCCAATCTGATGCGGGGAGTAGTTTGGCGCTTCCTGCGTGATCGCAATATCATGTGGGTGGTTCTCCCTCACCGAAGCGGGCGAAATCTGAATAAACCGCGCCTCCTGACGCAGTTGATTCACCGTCGATACTCCGAGATATCCCATCCCCGCTCGCAGTCCCCCCACCAACTGGTAGAGCAGACCGCTGAGGTGTCCCTTGTAGGGGACGCGGCCTTCCACTCCTTCAGGAACGAGTTTCTGACCCGGCGATTTGACATCCTCGGCATCGACGGCTTGTCGATATCTCTCGCTGCTTCCTTTCACCATCGCTCCCAGGGAACCCATTCCCCGGTAACGCTTGAATGTTCGTCCTTGATATAAAATCATCTCACCGGGGCTTTCGTCTAATCCGGCGAGCAGTCCCCCCAGCATGACGCTGTCGGCTCCTGCCGCGAGGGCTTTGACGATATCCCCGCTGAATCGAATTCCTCCATCCGCGATTACTGGGACTCCCAACGGCTGGGCGGCCCGACAGGCGTTCGTCACTGCGGATAGTTGCGGAACGCCGACTCCCGAAATAATCCTCGTCGTACAAATCGATCCGGGTCCGATTCCGACTTTCACGGCGTCGGCACCCGCCTCGATCAGATCGCGCGCGGCTTGCTCGGTGGCAATGTTTCCCGCGATGACCTCGATCGAATACAGACGCTTGATCTCCCGAACAGTCTCGATGACATTTCTGGAATGTCCGTGGGCACTGTCCACGACTAAAACATCGACTCCCCGGTCGATCAGTTGGGAAACACGTTCTTCGTCGTGAACCCCGACTGCGGCACCGACTCGCAGTCGTCCCCGTTCATCTTTCGAGGCATAGGGAAACTGCAAATTCTTATCGACATCCTTGATCGTAATCAGGCCCTTCAGTTCATAGTTATCGTCAACGAGCAGCAGTTTTTCGACCTTATTTTCGCGGAGAATCCGTTGCGCTGCCTCCAGACTCGTGTTTTCCGGGCCTGTGACGAGGTTATCTTTGGTCATCACGTCGGCAATCAAAGTTTCTTTGGACTCCAGAAACCTCAAATCCCGACGCGTTAAAATCCCCCTAAGCTTCCCATTTTCCGTGATGGGAACGCCGCCGATGTTCCGTTCGTCCATGATTCGCGCCGCTTCGCCCACTTTCGCCGTGGGTGGAAGCGTGACCGGATCGAAGATGATCCCGTTTTCGCTTCGTTTCACGCGATCGACTTCCAGCGATTGCTGCTCGACGCTGAGATTTTTATGAATGATGCCGATCCCACCTTCCTGGGCCATCGCGATCGCCATCTCGCTCTCGGTCACCGTATCCATCGGACTGCTCACGATCGGCACCGACAGGCGAATCTTACGAGTGAGTTGAGTCCCGACGTCGACATCGGACGGCATCACATCGCTGTAACGCGGTTCGAGCAACACATCGTCGAATGTAATTCCCTGGTATGCGATTCGGTCGTGCATCTAAAACTCCTGATCAACGAGTGGTGTTGATGTCTGACGATGTCCTTGAGCAGATTCTGTGAGAACTGTTCCGATGTGAGAGAACTTACAATTCAAGACTCGAAGCGGGATTATCTCGCGCTCGATCGGGTGAGTCCCTGGCATCCGTCTCGCGATAAAAACGGTTGCTGAGTTCGACGAGCCGTTCGACGGGAAGTTCTTCCGCCCGGGCCTGTTCGGAAATCCCCAGTTCCACGAGCAGCGCATCAATCCGATCTTTCGGCAGTTGTTTGCGGTACATTCCCGCGAGCACGCCGCGCATCATTTTTCGTCGATGATGAAACAACCTCCGGAGAAAATCCTGCAGAAACGGTCGGTCGGCAATCCGGCTTCGTTTGACTTCATTGGGGACGAGACAGACGATCGCCGAATCGACTTTGGGCCGGGGCCAGAAGACCGTCGGGCTCATCTTTTTCAGGATCTCGATTTCGCACTGCGACTGCAGCCAGACGGAAAGAGCTCCGTAGTTCGTCCCGCCGCCGTGACGGGACGCCATCCGCTGGGCGAGTTCCCATTGAATCGTGGCCACGATCCGCACCCACGGAAGTTCCGTAGCCACCAGATTCGAAATGATCGGCGTCGCGACGTTGTAGGGAAGGTTGGCGATCAGTTTGAGTCGCCGCTGCGGATCGACGGCGAGTTGCTCCTCGACGGCTCCGAGCACTTCATCCGAGAGGCGATTTTTGTTCTTGAGAGCGTCGGTGTTCAGCAGCGTGACGTTGTCGAAATCTCGAACCGAATATTGGGCGAGCGGGAAGATATTCCGGTCGATCTCGACCGAAATCACGTGTCCGGCCTGTCGTGCCAGGAACGCGGTCATCCCGCCGGTGCCGGACCCCACTTCGAGCACGACGTCCTGCTCGGTCACCTCGCCCGACTCGACGATGAACTCGACCAGATTGATGTCGATCAGAAAGTTCTGACCGAAGTCGGTCCGCGGACGATAGCCGTGCTGCTCGAACAGTTCCATCAGATACGAACGGGTTTGCCGGAGGGCGTCTTTCATAAATCGACGAGACCTCCACCCGATTTGATGTTCTGCAGTAATTTCAAGACGTACTTTCCGAGGATGTCCGCTTCGAGATTGACGAGATCGCCGACCCGGCGATGTCCGAGCGTTGTGACTTCCAGCGTGTGGGGAATGAGTGCGATGCTGAACGATTCGGGTAGGGCGTCGACGATGGTGAGGCTCACTCCGTCAACAGCAATCGAGCCTTTGGGAACCATCAACTGCGATAATTTGCGGGGAACTTCGAACGCCATGCGGATCCATTCCCCGTCACGATCGATGTTCGAAACCGTTCCCGTTCCGTCGACGTGTCCCTGGACGAAGTGACCACCCAGCCGAGCATCGGCCCGGAGCGAGCGTTCGAGGTTGACCCGCTCTCCCGGTTTCAGATTTCCGAGCGTAGTTTTGGAGAGCGTTTCTTCACCGGCCTGAAATTGCCAGAGAGAATCGCTGAACTCGACCACGGTCAGGCAGCATCCGTTAATGGCCACACTCTCGCCCAGAGACGCTTCTCCGGCCATGAACTCGGGGACTTCGATAGCCACACGAAGAGCAGCATCGCTTTCGGAGCGAAGTTCAGAGACCCGGCCCATGCCTTCGACGAGTCCCGTAAACATGGAAGGTGTGGATACTCCGTGACCGTGAGGTACAAAACAAAGATTTGCCAATCACGGACACGATCGAAAAAGGGGGGGAAAGCTCCTTTTTCGACGGGTTCAGGCCTGCTTGCCCATTAAAGGGAAACAACCAACCCATCCGTGGGTCTATGATGTCAAACCTTTTTCGATTTGTACAGCCGACCGGCAACCAGTTCCTTCCAGCCGGCCGCAATCGGTGTCGCGAACGCGAAATAGCAGAACAGAATCGGAATCGCTAATTCCCGGACCGCGTACACGAAAACGACGCCGATGACCATCTGAATCACCTGTCGGCGAGAGCGCTTCTGTTTGACGAGTTGATTGAACACGTGCGGATAGCGAAATCGCGACACCATCAGCAGAGCGATCACGACTGTAAAGAGCGGCAGCGAAATCATCATCGCCGGAATCAGCCATTCACCGATCTGTTGCGCCCACGCGTCGCTGTTTTCAGCCAGATCTTTCGCGCCTCGCATCGCCAGCGGAAATGACGCGACGACCGACGCAGCCCCCGGCGACGGCAATCCGCTGAAGACTTCGTGATCGTCATCTTCTTCGGTTTCCGCGTTAAATCGAGCCAGTCGCATCAGCGCGCACAGCAGATACAACACTCCGCAAACCCACAGAAATCGCCCGTGATAATCCCGGGAGAATTGCAGCATCAGAAACGCGGGAGCCACTCCGAACGTGATCGCGTCACACAGACTATCCAACTCGGCTCCAAACTCAGTCGTCTGGTTCGTCAGACGAGCGGCGCTCCCATCCAGCGCGTCGAACAGCATGCCCAGAAAAATAAACAGGGCCGCGATCAGCAGGTGGTTGGCATCGGTGGGTTCGGGACCGACCTTCGCGGCGAACGTGATGCACGCGAATCCGCACGCACCGTTCCCGAGCGTCAGCAGCGTTGGAAATGCGGCGATCAGCCGAGGCCGTTTACCGATCATGTCTGCTCTCCGGTGTACCTGGCCAGAATGCTCAATCCCGCTTTGATTTTGTCTCCCGGCTTCGTCAGGATCTGAAGTCCCTCCTCTTGCGGCATCAGGAGTTCCGTCCGCGAACCGAGCTTGATCATCCCCAGTTTCTCACCGATTTCGAGTACGTCACCCGGTTTCAGATCGCACACGATCCGGCGGGCGATTGCTCCTGTGATCTGACGCACGACCATTCCGCGATGCGGTTCCCCGCGTTGTTCCATCCGGATTTCGACGCGTTCGTTCTCGCGCGCCGATTCCGGACGCAACGCGTTCAAATACTTTCCGGGTGTATAACCGACGCCGATCACGCGTCCCGAGGCGGGCATTCGGTTGATATGTACGTTGAAGATCGACAGAAAAATCCCGATCTGAACGGCGGGTCCTCCGATGAACTCGTGGTGTTCGAGTTCCACCACTTCGACGACTTTTCCATCCGCTGGCGCGATCACGATCCCTTCCTCCTGAGGAACTTTGCGGGGGGGATCGCGAAAGAACCATACGATCAGAATCCCGATTACCGTCAGCGTCGTGGCCGAGAGATGACCGACCCAGCGTCCGACGGCGGAGACTCCTTCCATGCCCGCCAGCCAGCAGCACACGCCCGCCCCGCCGAAACAGATCAGGCTGAAGACAAACAATTCGGCCAGTCCCCAGCGGGCGAACGGAATTTTTTCCCGCCACTGGAACGGATCATCTTCTTTTTTCCACCAGTATCCGGGTTGATTGCGGTAGTACTTCAGATCGCGCGGATCGAGAATTTCGATCGGCGCACCGTTTGTTTGACCCTGCCGGGTTTCAGTCATCCGGCGAACGTATCCCCGGCGGAAGGTTTTCAGCCAGACTCGGCGGATCTTGCCCCAGAACAGCTCCAGGTGGACAATGATTCCACTCCCCGGCTGAGTCCATGTCAGTTGGGGATCGAGCGGTTCCAGCTCGCGCGGAACGATGCGTTCGCCGGTCGCAGACTTGTTCGAAGTGGTGCTCAGGGAGTCGGACATTCGTGCTCTTTGAGGTAACGGTGCGAAGACATTCAGTCTACCAGCCCCGAAGGGGAGTCGCGAGTCACGAGAATCGACTCGTTTGACAGTCCCTACCAGTGCGAGCGACGAGAATACCTGCGATCCTTGCAATCCTCACAATCCGAATTTCCTGCCAAAAACAGAATCGCGAAAAGTCTCGGCTGCATGGCAGAACAGTTCGGCTTTCGGTAAAACATCTGTACGGGCGAGTTTCCTGATGACTGTCATACTCGATTTCCGAGTTTTCCGTCTGTTTTACTGTGGTGTACCATTCGAGGTCAAAGTTATGAGCGTCTTTATTGCCGATGTTGTCGCCCGCGAAATCATGGATAGCCGGGGGAATCCCACCGTCGAAGCGGATGTCTATCTGGAAGACGGAACCGTAGGCCGTGCGGCCGTACCGAGCGGAGCCTCGACGGGTCAATACGAAGCTTGCGAGCTTCGTGACGACGACGAGACCCGGTTTTTCGGAAAAGGCGTTCTCCAGGCGGTCGAGAATATCAACGATCATCTCTCCGATGTGTTGATCGATATGGACGTCACCGATCAGGCCTCGATCGATGCCGAAATGATCGCCCTCGACGGAACCGAAAACAAATCCCGGCTGGGCGCGAATGCGATTCTGGCCTGTTCGCTGGCCTGTGCCCACGCCGCCGCCAAAGCGAGCCGGCTTCCGCTGTTTCGTTACCTGGGAGGAGTCGGAGCCAACCGGCTTCCCGCCCCGATGATGAACATCATCAACGGAGGCGAGCACGCGAACAACTCGATCGACCTCCAGGAATTCATGGTGATGCCGTTGGGGTTTGATACCTTCAGTGACGCACTCCGCTGCGGAGCCGAAATCTTCCACAGTCTGAAAAAGATTCTGCACAAAAAGGGATTGAGTACTGCCGTCGGAGACGAAGGAGGTTTCGCCCCGAATCTCGGATCGAGCGAAGAAGCGATCCAGGTCATTCTGCAGGCGATCGAAGCCGCGGGTTATACTCCGGACGAGCAGGTGAAACTTGCGTTGGACTGTGCGTCTTCCGAACTCTACAACTCCGACTCGAAAATCTATTCGGTCGAAGGGAAAGATTACGACGCCGCAGGGATCGTCGAACTCTACTCGAACTGGAAAAGTAAATATCCGATCTGTTCGATCGAAGATGGTTGCGACGAAGAAGACTGGGACGGTTGGAAACTGCTGACCGACAGCTTATCCGACAAATTGCAACTCGTCGGGGACGATCTGTTCGTGACCAATTCGCAACGGCTTGCCAAGGGGATCGAACTGGGCGTGGCCAATAGTATTCTGGTCAAGGTGAATCAGATCGGTACTCTGAGCGAAACGATCGAGGCGGTCCAGCTCGGCTACAAAAACGGATACACGGCCGTGATGAGTCATCGATCGGGAGAAACCGAAGACACGACGATCGCCGATCTGGCCGTTGCGCTCGGGACGGGTCAGATCAAAACCGGCTCCGCCAGCCGAACCGACCGGATCTGCAAATACAACCAGCTTCTCCGCATCGAAGAAATGCTGGGCTCGAACGCGATCTTTGGTGGAACTATCTGAACCGCGAATCAATCTCCGCTGGTTCCACTCGGGTGATCAGCTCCCTTCGACGGCGAACTCGTGGTATTTCGCGACGCAGGTCGGACTGAACGACGCGTGGAGTTTTCGCTCGGCAGGGAAAAGCTGAATCGAAGCGGTCGTGAACCAGTAATTTCCGTGCATGCAAACGGTATCGGATGACGGTGTGCCGTGCGGACCGTGATCGGACATCACATCACGCACCGAAATTTCGTCGAACGATTCATACGACTCCATTCGAGCTTGAAACGAGGCATTCCGTTCGTCCGAAGATTGATGAACGCGACGGCCTCGCAGCACGGCAGGTGCCTGTTGACCGTAAACCGCACTCTCGCTCAATTCAACTTCGCAGGTCGCCGAACAACAGAACCGGTTCGTGTGGCAGAGCCGATCCCGGCCATCGGCGGGATCGCGACGCACACAGCGAGTGCTCGAGATTTCCAGCGAAGCAATCGTTCCACGGGAGTCTCCGAGCATGAGCAACCCTCCCCCGACGCGCGGAGAGGTTTGAAAGTATTCGACCGCATCCTCGACGGTGCGGCAATTTGCCATCGCTTCGGAAATCAGCATCGTGATCGTCGGCGCGGGCTTCGTTTTGTCAGTCGTAAAGGCATAGTTGCAGGTGATGGAAAGTCCCGCCTCGTTGATTCCATCGACCACACCGATCGCCGGTGCGAGTGACAGTTCGACCGACTTCAACTTTCCGGCAGGTTGGGAACGCCGGATGAAGTAATAGGGTTGTGTGACCGGCAGATAATCGAAATTGTGCGCGAGGATTGGATCGCCCGTCTGCGTGGCGGTCTTCGAAACAGCCATCGCAGAACAACCCGCTTGCAGAGTATCCCCGATTTTCGGAACCGCATTCGTCGTCGTGATCGGCCGCAGATCACCGAGAACCGCTTCCATCGCTGCGCACAGAGCCACTTTCCGAAACGGCACGCGAGCCCCGTCGGCCAGACCTTGTAACCGCTCGCGGGCGGAAATGGGTGAGACGGCAAACGCTCGATCGACAAATCGACGGGCCTTCCTCTCTGCGATTTGCCGAAACATGCCGAACGGCAATCCGAACGGTTTCTTCAATCGAAACGCTTCGAGTTCGGCGACCGTCTGAAACGATTCTCGAATCTTGTCCGCGAACGCATCTCCCTGGGCAAGCCCCATTTGATAGGGAGTACCCCGGCAGGTGAATTCAATCACCGGTTGGACGGGCAGATCGGCCATAATTCGTTTTACGATGACATCACCGAGGGAGACTTTCAATACCCCAAATCGCTGAATGTCCTCAATTCGCTTGCGATCCTCTCCAATCAGAAACTCTGAAATCGGTCGGTATTGAGTTTTTAGCGGGGGAGCGAACAATGAAAGAACAGTGCTTCAGAACCTTTGACGGAAAGACTCACAACCATGCCCATCGATCCCATCTGTCACATGCAGGTCGACGAATCAACCGATCTCACCGCCGAGCGTGACGGGGAGACCTTCTATTTCTGCAGCGATCACTGCCGGCAGAAATTCCTCAAGGACGGACCTCACGCCGAGGCCGATCACGGCTGCTGTCACGGATCGGATTCCATGTCCGG